>JAEKKE010000070.1 GCA_019510535.1 Acidobacteriota bacterium | reverse complement strand
CCCTGCATGCCTGGGACAAACGCGCGGCATACCAGAAACGTGGAGATCAGACTCGAGTCAAGCACGCTGCGAAATTCCTCCAGGGTGAACTCGATCAGCGGCTTACGGAGGTTGGTTCCGGCATTGTTGATCAGAATCTGGGGAGCACCAAAGCGTTCCTGAATCTGCTCCTGCAGCCGGGTGACATCACTCTCGCGGGTCACGTCGGCGGTGAACCACTCGGCAATGCCGCCCTTCGCCTCAATGGCGGACTTGACGGCCTTGAGACGCTCAACATCGCGCGCCACCAGCGCGATCGCCGCGCCAGCTTCCGCCAGGGCCAGCGACATCGCTTCTCCAAGGCCACGACTTGCGCCGGTGATAACTGCCGTCCTGCCAGATAAATCGATGACCATCGTATCCCCTGTTTTTCGAGGGTCCAGAATAACTACGTTGGACCAGTTGGAGAATTCTGCAACTGTATACAGAGTTCAGTTGTTTTGAGTCAACTTACAAAGAATTCGTTTCTGCCTGAGTATCCAACATCTGTACTGGGCTTCCCCGCCCCGGAGCAGACAACCTATTCTCTGGGTCGAGCACGAGCCAACAGCTTGCGGAGACGCCCGCCGCCCCTGCCATCGTGTAGATCAGAGAATTCCAGTCGCCACCGCTGCGCTGAAGCAGGAAACCTGCAAAAACCGGCGCGACAAAGCCTGCAAGATTGCCCAGCATGTTCATCGTTGCGGCCACTGTAGCGGTATATGGACCACCGATCTCCACGCACGCATTCCAGGAGATCGGCATGGTGATGTCGCTGAAGAAGCTTGCAAAGCCGAGACAGATCATCGCCGGCAATACGTCGGTGATGCGCGTAAACACAAACAGCAGCACTGCCGTAGACAAAAAGCCACATAGGGCGACAATTCGGCGTGGTACGCGCAGCGGCAACATGCCGCTCAGCAGTGATCCCACTCCTCCGAAAAGTAGCGGAATCACGGATAGCGTGGCCGCACGCGCGACGGTCTGTCCCCGCGCTTCACGCAGGTATGTGGGTAGCCAGGTGATGTAGAAATACCAAACGAACGAGAAACAGAAGTATTGCAGCGTCAGCAGCAGCACCCGGGTCGTGAGCAGCACCTTTAGCCAATGGTGCTCCCCGGCATGGGTGGTCAGCGCGCGCTGCTGCAAAATCAGATCGGCCTCTGCAACGTTTACGCCGCCATGCCGTAGCGGATCGTCACGAAACCATAGGGAAAACACGACGCACCAAAGCACGCCCATAAGTGCGAAGAGTGCGAATGCCCAACGCCAACCCACCAGGGTAATCAACGCCAGTGCCAATGGCGGCGTGACAGCACCGCCCCATCGAGTGAAGGCCCACATCATGGACTGAGCCCTGATGCGCTCGCGCCGGGGCAGCCAAACACTCAACATCCGCGTCAGGTTTGGGAAACAACCAGCCTCGCCGGCACCGAAGAGAAAACGAATCACCCACATGCTGGCCACGTTCCATGCGACACCGGTTAAGGCGGTGAAGGCCGACCACACGAGTACGATCTGCAGGAGAATGCGGCGGACACCGATGCGATCGCCGAGCAGCCCCATCGGGAGTTCGAATAGCGCATACGACAAACCGAAGGCGCCGAAGATAAGGCCCATCTGGGCCTTGTTCAAATGAAGATCGTGAGCGATTGGAACAGCCGCCTGCGAGATAGCGACTCGCTGCACATAAGAGAGCACAGCCAGCGAAATTGCCAGCGCCACAACACCGTAGCGAGCACGAGTAGGCTTCATGGATGGCCTCAATCTCGTTTCCGTTGCGGCGGGGCCTTGTAATCTACCAGCTCGTTCACCGGCTGCTTGCCTGCCCACGCGATCCCACGCAACAGCATCGCCTGAATCTGCGGATTAGAGAAACTCTCGTACTTGTGCCCCTGCATCCACACAAACGCGCGGGCCGGCTGGCCGCCTGGAAGTGTGTGTTCATAGGTCCAAACCTGGGGCACCACCTCTCCCTTATGTGTACCGGCGGTCGGCGTTGCGGCCATCACGGTGGTCGCCAACACATGGATCTTGGGATTCTGCGCCCATGTCATGCTGAAGAATGCCTCATCATCCGGCAGAGTGATATCTGTCATTCCCTGCATAATCGGATCGGACTTATCGACGATGGTGTAGGGGATCGGAGCATCCCAGGTGTAGTTCACCTCACCATGCTTTTTCGCTCCGCCGAAGATTGTGGCAAAGTAAGCCGGATCTGGTCCGCAGATCGTATCGTGAATACTTACTACTCCGCCGCCGCGCTTTAGGTAAGCTTCAAGCGTAGCTTTCTGCTTGTCCGTCAAGTAACCAGAGTCACCCTTGTAGAAGACGATCACATCGATGTGCGCAAGTTCATCATCCGTGGGGAAATGATACGAACCATCCACCACAGCGCCATGTTCGGTGAGCACCTTGCTCCAGTCCGCAAGGAACTGCGGATAGTCATGCAAGCCCGGCGCATGGGTCTTCAAACCTGCGCGGATATAGATATGCATGCCATTCACATTCTGCCCAGGGATTGGGGGAGCCGGCGGGTAGCTCTGCGCACGCAAAGATAGGGCGCACGCTGCTAAAGCAATACACAGCCTGAGCAATGGGCGGGACATAGCTCTCCTTATGCGGTGTTGGATCAGTGCATTGCCGCGTGCCGCAACACTGTATACAGTTGCATTTCGACCTATCAATCCATCTGGCGCGATGAATTTCAGGCTCTCCAGGCAAATCCCAAATAAAGGACATCACCGTGAAAGCTGTTTGTCTGGCACTACTCGGGAGCGTTCTGATCCTTTTTGGGGGGCGTAACACTATTGATCTTGCTTTCTGGATTCTGGGTTGGAGTCTGGGCTATATAGGCCACGGGTATCCGATCCTGATTGTGAGCATCCCGCTGCTGATCGTTGGAATATTGTTGATTCAGTTCCTGAAGAGAACAAATCAAATCTGAAGGGTGGTATGAAATGAGTTGCCTCTCATCTTCCTTTGGCAAAACCCACAAGGGCCGTTGAAGAAACCTCATCGCGAGAGACTCTGATTTCTCCCTTGCTTGACCGTTCGATCCGCTGAGTCCTCACACAAAAATGACCAGACGTCGCCGGAGAGCCAATTCTTCGCTCCGCAAGCTATACTTTTGGCGAAAGGGAAGGAGCTTCTGAAGCAGGCATGACGAGAACACGCGCGATTCTGCTGTCAGTAACTGGCCTGCTCTGTTTCTCCGCGCTGCCCGACGCGCTCCATCTCGCCCCGGTCCTCGTCGGCGCTCAGGAGCCGGAGTACCATCCCCAGCAGGTGACCCAGCAAGCTCCACCCCCTGCCCGTCGGCCCCGTCGCCGTATGGACTCGCACACGGCACTCGGCCTCGGGCGTCTGCCCGACGCTGAAGCTGCCAAGCGCGGTGAGCCACTCTACAACCAGAACTGCCTCGCCTGCCATGGCGAGGGAGCACGCGGGGGCATCGGCCCCAACCTCGTCCGCTCCGTGATGGTGCTGCATGACGATGACGACTCCGAGATCGCCAAGGTCATTCGCGGTGGCCGCCCCCAGGCAGGCATGCCTCCCTTCACTGAACTCACCGAACAACAGCAGCACGATATCGCCGAGTACCTGCACCAGCTCGTTGAGTTAGCTGCCAATCGCGGTCTATATAAGGGCGCCGAAACCATGATCTCCGGCAACGTCGACAAGGGTAAGGCTTTCTTCGCCGCCAACTGCGCCTCCTGCCACTCAGTCACTGGTGATCTCGCCGGGATCGGGACGAAATACTCGCAGCCCTCGGCTCTTATCATGCGGATCGCGTGGCCAGCCGATCATGGCCCAGTCACCGCTTCTGTCACCACCCCCGAGGGACAGAAGCTCACCGGTACCCTCGAGCACTACGACGACTTCGAGACCACGCTTAAGACCGACGATGGCAAGACCTCCGCGTGGAGCAC
>JAEKKE010000069.1 GCA_019510535.1 Acidobacteriota bacterium | reverse complement strand
CCGGTGGTCTCATCCCAGATCTTGCGTGGGATCGGAGAACAGATGATCGGGATCGCACCTTTGGCCTTGGCCTCGCGTACAAACTGCCGCAGATACCAGCCGTAACTGTGCACGACTTCATATTTTCGGGTGATGGGATTGTCGATCTCCTTCGCCTCGTCACCGGTCCCCTTCAATGTCCCGCGAGCACGTGCTTTGTCGTCGAGCGGGCCGCTATCGTTGTGGCCGAATTGCATGAGGATAACGTCGCCCTTCTGTACCTGGCTGAGGACGCGGCTCCAGTGATCGCGATAGTAGGTGCGTGAGCTGCGCCCGCCGAGAGCGCGGTTGACGACGTTCATCTTGTCGGTCTGGAAGAAGGGATCGAGCTCATCGCCCCATCCCCACTGCCCGCCTTTGCCTTGCCCGTCTCCGTTGCGGACCGTCGAGTCACCGATGAGCCAGAGAGTCGGAAGGCCAGGATGAGCGATGGATTTGAAGGCGGCTTCGGCCTTGGCGTTGTCGAGAGCCGGGTCGGTCCACTGATTGCCGTTGGGATTGCTGTCGGGAGTTTGTGCGTGCAGCGAAAGAGCGAGCAGAGCGCAGCATAGGCCAAAGCGAAGGAGGTTCCGCATGGTGACTATCTTAGTGTTTCGACATATTCGTGGACCCAGAAGGGTTATCGGGAGAGAAGCAGATTTCTCCGCTACCCTTCACCCCAGCCAGCGAAGCTGGCCGGGGACCCCGGCGCTTCGAAATGACAAAAAAACTAGAGCCTCGACATATAGCCTCACCTCTAGTCGCTGGCGATACGCCTTATGCAAAGAAGTTTTCGACTTCCGTAATGTCGTCGGTGAGGCGATACGAAGGCAGGCTCTCAAGAAAGATGCGACCGTATCTCTGCCGCTGAATGCGCGGATCCAGAAGCATGAGGACACCGCGATCGTTGATGCTACGGATGAGGCGGCCGAAGCCCTGTTTCAGCGCGATGACTGCCTGCGGCACCTGGAGATCGAAGAAGGGCTGACCGCCGGTGGCGGTGATAGCCTCCATGCGCGCCTGGATGACCGGATCGGATGGCACCGCGAAGGGCAGGCGGTCGACAATCACGCAACTTAGCTGTTCGCCTTGTACGTCGACTCCCTGCCAGAAGCTGCTGGTGCCGAACAGTACTGCATTGGGGGTTGCGCGGAACTCATCGAGCAAAGCCTTGCGCGGCGCCTGCCCCTGCAGGAAGAGCGGGAACGGAACCTCAACCAGCATGCGCTCGTAGAGCTCGCGCATCTGCTGGTAGCTGGTGAAAAGGCAGAAGGCACGGCCGGCGGTGATCTCAAGCACGCGGCGGGTGCGTTCTGTGGCGTGCTTCATGAAAGCAGGGTCTCGCGGATCGGGCATTCCCTGCGGCAGGTAGAGCAGCGCCTGCTTGCCGTACTGGAAGTGCGATGGGACGATCAGCTCGCGTGCGCTGGTCATGCCCAGGCGCTTGCGGATATGCTCAAAGCCTGCCTGCACGGTGAGTGTGGCCGAGGTGAGGATGACGGAGCTGAACTTCTCCCACAGCGTCGCGACCAGAAGCTCGGAGACATCGATCGGCGTGGCCTGCAACTGTGTATGCAGTGCGGGAGCAGCGTCGCGCCGGGCAGCGTTGCGAACACCGCCGATGGGACGACGCTCGATCCAGAAGACAGTGTTTGGATCTTCGGTCTCCATCAGAAAGCGGAGATGGGCACGGATGTCGTTGCAGCGTTTCTTCAGGCCCTGCACCTCATCGACGTCTTTCACGCGATCAATCTCGCCGAAGAAACGCTCGAGGGCTGCGAGTAACGAAAGATAGGCCTCACCGTTGAGCTCGAGGAAGTCGTTACGACCGGTGAACGGCATGCGGCCCGGCGAGTTGGCGTGGGGCAGCGTCGAAAAGAACAGACGCGCGCGATCTTTGAGTGTGGCGATGGCGGAATCGACACCAGCCACTACGACCTGACGGGCACGCAGCAGCAACTCGGTATCGCGTGCCAGTTCATCGAAACGGCCGGTGGAGAGTGAGATACCGAAGTAGGCGCTGGCAACATCTTCCAACTCATGGGCCTCGTCGAAGATGACCGCTGCGGCTTCCGGAAGAACACCAGCGTCCGGGGCGCCTGCCGCCTCCTGTTTGATGGAGAGGTCAGCGAAGAAGAGATGGTGGTTGACGATGATGAGGTCGCTCTCGACGGCGCGGCGGCGCATCTGCGTGATGAAGCAGCGCTCGAAGTTGGGGCAGGTCTGGCCCAGGCACGCCTCCGTCCGGGCATCGAGTTTGGACCAGAGCGGCGACGACTCCGGCAGAACCGTCAACTCAGCACGGTCGCCGGTTTCGGTGGTCTGTTCCCATTCGGCGATTTCGCGGTACTGGTTGATCTCTTCCAGGCCGTTGAGAATGGGTTGGTCGCGCAGGGCGTAGAGCTTCTGCCGGCAGATGTAGTTGGCGCGACCCTTCATGTAGGTAACGCGCAAGGGCCCGAGCAGTGACTCCAGGAACGGGATGTCTTTGAAGAAGAGCTGTTCCTGGAGGTTCTTAGTACCGGTGGAAACGATGACCCGTTGCCCCCGCTCGCGGGCGAAACGCAGGGCGGGAAGAAGATAAGCGAGGGTCTTGCCCGTGCCGGTGCCTGCCTCGACGACCAGGTGACGGCCATTGTCGAGGGCGCTCTCGACGGCTTTTGCCATCTCGAACTGGCCGCGCCGGTGCTCGTAGGTGAGCGAAGACTGGGCCAGCACTCCGCCGGGCGCGAAGAACTCGTGCAGCGTGGGGAGATTTTCCGAGATGGTCGGAGGTGAAGACAAGGTGAAAGTCTCTCCTCATGATATCGCGGCGGAATAAGAAAAGACGGTTCGAGCGTAGCTCGAATATCCATGTCCCCGAGGACATGGGGCGCCCAATCTTGTGGAAGCCGCACCATAGTGCAGCCATATCGCTTTCTATAATGAAATCTGAGAGAAAGCAGGCGAGAGTGGCCGGGAAGATTCAGAAGAGATTAGGAAAGAAGCACCGGCAGGCATCGACGCGGCCCAAACAGGGCAAGAGCCCGCGCTCGGCCAACACTGGAGCCGGACGAGTTTCTGACGCGTCGCCGAAGGGGCGCAAGAAGATTGCCGCTAAAAAGCGCGCCGCTGTGGAGAAGGCACGCACGCCGCGCCGTTCCCCGGAGTTCGAGCGCAAAGAAACCATCGTCCCCAATATTCCGCTGCCGAAACGCGAGCGCTACGTGGCTCCGCCCGAGAAGGTGCGCATTGGCGATCGCCCAGCAGCGCAGGTAGAGCTAGGCGGCTCGCTCATTGAAGATGCACAGCATCCGGCCTCCGAGCCGCTGATCGCGATCTGCGGCCGGCCCAACGTGGGCAAATCGACGCTCTTCAACCGGCTAACCGGAACGCGACGCTCGATCGTCGGCGATGAGCCCGGCATTACCCGTGATCGCATCTACGGCGAGGTGGAGTGGCAGGGCCACAAGGCGCGCCTGGTGGATACCGGCGGCGTGGTTCCCGATGACGAAGCCCTGATTCCGAGCGAGATCTTCCGCCAGGCGCAGGTCGCACTCGATGAAGCTGACGCCATCGTGATGGTGGTTGACGGACGCAGCGAGATTACCGCTCCGGATCTAGAGATGGCCCGCCTGCTCGTGCGCAGCGGCAAATCGATCTTTCTGGCTGTCAACAAGATGGAAAGCGCTGCCGTCGCTATGGAGACTGACAACTTTCGCACGCTGGGCTTCAAGGAGGTCTTCCCCATCAGCGCCGAGCATGGCACGGGCGTGGGCGATCTGCTGGATGCTATCTATGACGTGCTGCCTACCTCCGAAACAACAACGGAAGCGGAAGAGGCAGCGGACGACGAAGCCACGATTGTGGACGAGCCGAAGCTGCACCGCACGCACGGCGAGTATGATCTCCACGAAACGAAGATCGCCATCATCGGGCGGCCGAACGTCGGCAAGTCCAC
>JAEKKE010000136.1 GCA_019510535.1 Acidobacteriota bacterium | reverse complement strand
TTCCAGAACTGGATTCGCGATCCATTTAGCTGCACCGGGTGAGCCCAGTCGTATTCAATCCACTGCACTGGTGGATTGTGCTGAGACCACGATGCCCACATGTCAGGTGGCAAAGGGTTCTTGCGCACGATGCCATCGTTCAAAGCCGCGAGTGCATACTGCACCGGAATCGGCTCATTGGAGGCATGTGCTTCTGCGGTAGGAGCGATGTTCCTGGTAGCGACAGGCGGTGGGCCAGGAGCACGTGTCGGTTTCACCTTTACGATGCGGGCCGGGTTGGAGCTGTCATCCCATCGCATCTCGTCGATTGCGACACTGCGACGGAAATGCCCGCCGCCCTCTGCATCTGCCGTGTGATACACGAGGTACCACTTTCCCTGGAAGGCGATCGCTCCGGGGTGCGAGGTAGTACTCGATACTGGATCGAGGATCACACCGCGATAGGTCCACGGCCCCAAAGGATTGGTGGCTGTCCCGTAGGCGATGCATGCGTGATAGATCGCGCGGGTGCAGTTGGAATCAGGACCGGCATTATTCGCCGCATAGATCATGTAATAGGTGTCACCGCGTCGAAACAGCCATGGGGCTTCAAAGAAGCCCTTGAGCGTTGTGACCGAAATCTCCGGTCCCTTCGTTGTCACCATGTCCTGCTCGAGCTCTATACCGCGCAGCCTGCCGAAGGTGCCCCAGTACAGAAAGACACGGCCGTTCTCATCCACCATCACGGTTGGATCAATGTTCTGGATCGTGTTCGGCTCCGGTATCGACTGCGAGATGATAGGGCCCGAGGGCTGCGCGTCCTTCCAAGGTCCAAGAGGGCTGTCAGCAACTGCGACACCGATGGCAAAGGGATCCTGGTTGCTGCTGTGTGCCTGCTGTACCGGCGCGTAGAGATAGAAACGGCCATCTCTTCCAGCAATGATCTGGCCGGCGTACGCATGCCCAGGCTCTGCCCAGGAGAACACTGTCTTGGGCCGCAGGGTCGCCGGATAGTGCAACCAAGTACCGGATGAGACGCTCTTCGTTGATAGCAGTTGCCACTCCTGCATCACGAAGTCATTCACGTCTGCCGGCGCCTCATCGCGGCCTGCAAGAATGTAGAGCGTGTCGCCCACCACGAGTGGCGCCGGATCGGCCGAGTAATACTCGCCATCTGAGAGGATGGGATTGCCTTTGCTATGCACCACACGAGGCGTTTGCGACCGCAACAACATGCAACCACCGAAAAGGGCAAGGGTGAGGCAGCAGGCGACGTGCTTCATAGCGATAGAATGATTCTATCGTTTTGTATACGATTTTGTTTTTCCTAAGAGCTCATGGATGAACCAGACGACTGACAAAGCTACGATTCACATGTCCCTCGACGAGCTGAGAGAGTTCGCCAGCAGAATCCTTCTTGAGAATGGTCTTTCCGCCGCGCAGATTCCCGGTGTTACGGAGACGCTGGTTGCGGGAGAACGGGATGGGTGCGGTGCGCATGGCATCTATCGGCTGCTCTCCGCGGTGCGCAGTATGCGGCTTGGAAAGATCAACCGGCACGCGTCTCCCACTGTTACGGAACCGGGGCCTTCGCTTGTCCGCGTAGATGGCGATCGTGGCTTCGCGCAGCTCGCCTTCGAAGCCGGACGGCCTCTTTTGATCGAGAAGGCTCGCCACTATGGCATCGCGGCACTGGCTCTCAACCGCTGTGTCCACTTCGCCGCGCTCTGGCCGGAGGTGGAAGCCATTGCCAGCGAAAATCTGGTCGCGATTGCAATGACCTCCAACCATGCCTGGGTGGCCCCAGCTGGTGGCACACAGCCGCTGTTCGGCACAAACCCGATTGCCTTTGGATGGCCCCGGCCGGGGCAGGAACCATTTATCTTCGACTTCGCGACCAGCGCCATCGCGCGCGGTGAGCTGGAACTTCATCGCCGTGGAGGAAGACAGCTTCCACCTGGTTGCGGCGTCGATCGCGATGGAAACCCTACCACCGACCCTGCGGCCATCGCCGCTGGAGCCATGCTCCCCTTCGGAGGTCACAAGGGTTCCGCACTGGCATTAATGGTGGAGCTCCTCGCCGGTCCCCTTATCGGCGACCTCACCAGCAAAGAGTCTCTGCTGATGGATGACGGTGCGGGTGCAGCGCCTATTGGAGGCGAACTCATCCTTGCGATTGACCGTTCCAGGTTCAGCGACACCCCTGCGTCAGCCGATCAGGCAGAGGCATTGTTTCAGCAGATTGTCGGGCAGGGCGCGCGGCTGCCATCGCAGAGACGCTACATCGCTCGCAAAAAGAGCCTTGCTGAAGGCGTGCATATTCCGGCCGCTCTCTATGAAGAACTTGCTGACCTGAGTCGATAGAGCTTTTTGCTGGTATCCCGGAAGCGGTGTGTAGAGGCGTTTTCATTGCGGAAAACGCCCAATAGGATAGGAAGCCCTACATCACACCCAAAGGGGAAAATGCTCTCGCCGGCGCTACCAACTACCGCGCTCTCCAAAGATGTCGATGACGTGCCCCAGCCGGTCCGCACCCTTGATCCAGTTGTTCTGCAATGCGGCCTCTACACCATCTGGATCGCCGCGACGCACCGCCGCAATGATGGCGGCATGTTCGCGAACGGACATATGCAAATCGGTAATGATGGAACTGGCATACAAACGCCAGTAGCGCTCCGCCTGCGGCTCGACTGCGCCATGCAGTGTGGCAAGCCGCGGCCCCGCGCCGGCGTGGACAATGGCGCGATGGAAGTCGCGGTCCACGTCGAAGATATCTGCCGTACGTCCCTTACCCTTGGAGATTGCGGCCAGTTTGTGATTGAGATTCTCCAGAGTATCCGCCAGCTTCTCCCGGTCTTCCGCCGAAGCCTGCGCCGCACCGCGGCCTGCAAGACCTTCCAGCCTGCCGATAATCAGGTAGAGCTCGTTGGCGTCTTCCTTGGTCAGGGGAGAGACAATCATCCTGGACTTGCTTACATTCCGCTGCTCCAGCACATAGCCTTCGCGTTGCAGCCAGTGGATCGCCGCACGCACCGGTGTACGGCTCATGCCCAGACGCTCCGCCAGGTCTGCTTCCACAATCCACGTTCCCGGCGACATCTTGCCATGAACGATCAGCTCACGAATCTCCTGGAAGGCAGTCAGCAGACTGGTGCCGTGCTCGGCTTTCTCGCGCTCACCTGTTGGAGATACCGTCCGCACCGCGGTAGTCTTGGTTTTTGTTGGCCCAGCAGCGGTTTTCTTCACGTATCTTTCTCTCAATTCCTACTGTAGCGCACGATGGCCGGGCAGGCACCCTTGAATGAAAAAGGCGTATTGTATCCAACTTCGTCTACAATTCAGGCATGCCATCGCCACTGCCCGTCTTCGTCTCTGTCGTGGACTCTCACACGGCTGGAGAACCGACCCGTGTTGTCATTGAAGGTGGGCCAGATCTGGGATCCGGACCGCTGGCAGAACGCCGGGCTCGGTTTCAAGCTGAGTATGATCACTTCCGCAGCGGCGTAGTCTGTGAACCCCGCGGCTCCGAGGTCGTAGTCGGAGCATTGCTCTGCAAGCCCGTCAATCCTGATGCCGCGGCTGGAGTCATCTTCTTTAACGATGTCGGCTATCTGGGCATGTGCGGCCACGGCACCATTGGTCTCATTACCACACTGGCTCATCTGAAACGCATCGGCCCGGGTAAGCACGTGATTGAGACTCCGGTTGGGGATGTTCACACCGAACTGCATGCAGATGGCAGCGTCTCTGTGCGCAATGTGCCCGCATATCGGTATCGCGAAGCAGTCCGTGTCGATGCTCCCGGCTACGGCATTTTTACCGGCGATATCGCCTGGGGCGGGAACTGGTTCTTTCTGGTTGACGGCCATGGTCAGAAGCTCATTGCCGCCAACCGCAATCCCCTGGTCGCGCTGACCACGGCAATACGCGAAGCTTTGATCGCGAACGGCATCACTGGAGCTGACGGTGCACTGATCGATCACATCGAGCTCGTCTCCGCACCGGAAGACCCAACGAACTCAGGCCGCAACTTCGTCCTCTGCCCGGGTGCTTCGTTTGACCGCTCTCCCTGTGGCACAGGAACCAGCGCTAAATTAGCGTGCCTGCATGCCGAAGGCAAACTTTCAGAAGGGCAGCAGTGGAAACAAGAGGGCATTCTTGGGACGGTATTTACCGGCTCCGTTGTTTCACACGGCGATCAGGTTATTCCAACCATCAGCGGACGCGCGTGGATTACAGCGGAGTCGAAGCTTTATTTTGATTCCAGCGATCCCTTCGGTAAAGGAATCGCGTTCTGATGCCTGGTTTTGACCTCATCATCGTCGGCGCCGGTATCGTCGGCTGTGCCTGTGCACTGGAAGCTGCACGCGCGGGCTTGCGGGTGGTCATCGTAGAACGCGGCGTCGTCGGTGGAGGAACAACCGCAGCGGGCATGGGCCATGTCGTCGTGATGGACGACTCTCCGGCCCAACTTGCACTCACAGCCTACTCACGATCCTTGTGGCTAACCATGGCTCCGGAGCTTCCCGCAGGCGTGGAGTATGAGTCGCGAGGCACGCTGTGGATCGCGGCCGATGACGAAGAGATGGCCGAGGTCTTCTCAAAACAGACGACCTATGCCCAGGCCGGCATCGCCTCACAGGTTCTCGATCCTCGTGAACTGGCCGAGGCTGAGCCTTATCTCCGTTCCGGGCTCGCCGGTGCTCTGCTGGTTCCTGACGATGGAGTGCTCTATCCCCCCGTCGCCGCGGAATACTTCCTCTCCGAAGCGCGACGTTTGGGCGTTGTGTTTCTCTCCGACCATGAGGTTGTGCGTTGCGGCAAAGGCCGTGTTCAGTTTGCGAACGGCACCTCCATCGAAGCGGAGCGGATTCTCCTTGCCAGCGGCGCCTCTATCGATCTGTTGCCTTCGCTGCCCATTCAAAAGCGAAAGGGGCATCTGCTTATCACTGACCGCTATCCCGGCGTGGTGAGTCACCAGTTGGTCGAGCTTGGCTATCTGAAGAGCGCGCATAAACTCACGGCCGATTCGGTGGCATTCAACATCCAGCCCCGGCTTACCGGTCAGTTGCTGATCGGTTCTTCGCGCCAGTACGGCGACGAGAGCCGCGAGATCAACCACGCCATACTGCGCAGCATGCTTGAACGAGCCATCGAATACATGCCCTGCCTGAAAGGGCTTTCGGGGATTCGCGTGTGGACCGGCCATCGCGCTGCGACGGCGGATAAGCTTCCTCTCATTGGACCAACGGCGGATCCTACGCTGTTTCTTGCCATGGGCTTCGAGGGCCTTGGTATCACCAATGCGCCCGGAGCCGCCGTACTTGCCATCGATGCTCTTCTTGGCCGAGCATCGGTTATCGACGCTACGCCGTATCTACCGTCGCGTATCCGGCAGGAGGCCGTTCATGCCTGATCAGCAGATCGTGATTCATGTGAATGGATCGCCTATCTCTGTGCCTGCGGGCTGTACGCTGAGCGCGGCATTGCTGATGGCATCGGCGCCCTGCCGCATTTCAACGACAGGTCAGCCTCGCACTGCTCTCTGCGGCATGGGGATCTGTCTTGAGTGCCGCGCTATCGTCAATGGGGTTCCGCACACCCGCACCTGCCAGACCGTATGCCAGGAAGGCATGCGCGTGGAGACCCAGTCATGAAGCCGGCAGATGTTCTGGTCATAGGCGCCGGCCCCGCCGGTCTTGCCGCGGCAACCGCGGCTTCGCGCAATGGCTGCCGTGTCGCCGTTCTCGACGATAACCCTGCAGCCGGCGGACAGATCTGGCGTGCAGACATCACCCGCCCCCACCAGGAGGACGCGGCACGTGCCGCCGCGATCGCGGCCTTTCACACCTCTGGAGCCGCTCTACTTCCTGGCCGCCGTATCGTCGATGTCCCTTCCCCATCAACGCTGCTGGCCGAGGCCGGAGGTCACTTCGAGACTTATCGCTGGGACCGCCTGATCCTCACTACCGGTGCGCGAGAACGCTTTCTCCCTTTTCCTGGATGGACTCTGCCTGGAGTCTTCGGTGCGGGCGGTCTGCAGGCCCTTGTCAAAGGCGGATATCCGGTTGCGGGCAAGCGGATCGTTGTTGCAGGAACAGGACCGCTGCTACTCGCCGTCGCCGCTCATCTTCGTGAATATGGAGCCTCGATTGTCACCGTTGCGGAACAGGCATCGACTCTCCAGATGTTGCCCTTCGCAGCATCCCTCTTACGCAGCCCGGGCAAGCTGCTGCAGGGTGCAGGCTACCGCAGGACTCTCGGCGCAACGCCGTACCAGACAGGTTGCTGGCCGATCTCGGGGCAGGGCGATGAGAAGTTGCGCTCCGTCACGCTGACCAATGGCAGACGAACGTGGACGGTGGAGTGCGATCTGCTCGCCTGCGGCTTTCATCTTGTACCAAACACCGAGCTCGCTCAACTACTGGGATGCACGCTTCAGGGCAGCTTTGTTCAGGTCGACTCGCAACAGCAAACCCCCGTCGCCGGCATTTACTGTGCGGGTGAACCCACCGGCATCGCGGGCGTCGATGCTGCACAGGTGGAGGGAGAGATCGCAGGACTTGCAGCCGCAGATTGCGATCCCCTTCCCACGCGCCTGCTCGCTCGCCGCGCAAAAGAGGCTGCGTTTAGCCGCCGTCTGACGCATGCCTTCCGGCTTCGTCCTGAAGTGCTCAAGCTTGCTTCGCAGGAGACGATCGTCTGCCGCTGCGAGGATGTCACCTTCGGTCAACTGCAGACGCGTTCCAACTGGACAGACGCTAAGCTCCATACCCGCTGCGGCATGGGGCCATGCCAGGGCCGCATCTGCGGCGCCGCAACGGAGGCGCTTTTCGGCTGGCAGCCAACCTCTGTCCGCGCACCTCTTTTTCCGATTCCTGTCGCTGCCTTCTGCGACGAAAGCTCTTCGCTCAACGCACCATCAGCCCGTTAGGAGATCTCTATGAAGTGGACCGGAGTGATACCCGCTGTCACGACGCCGTTTGAACCCTCCCTCGCCGTCGACCACAACCTGCTCTTCCAGCACACATCGTGGATGCTGAAAAACGGATGCACCGGCCTGGTCATGCTTGGCTCTCTCGGAGAGGGAGCAACGCTGGAACATAACGAGAAGGTGGCCATTCTTGAGACGGCGCTTCGCGCCTCAGAGAAGACCGGAACTCCTGTGGTCGCGGGCATCTCCTCTCTCTCGACGGCAGCCGCTGTTCGTCTGGCAAAGGAAGCAGAAGACCTCGGCTGCGCTGGCCTGATGGTGCTTCCTCCCTATATCTACAGCACTGACTGGCGCGAGATGAAGGCTCATATCGCCGCGATCATGCGGGCGACGAAGCTCTCCTGCATGCTCTACAACAATCCGGTCGCGTATAAGACGGACTACATCCCGGAGCAAGTGAAGGAACTGGCGCAGGAGTTCCCCACCCTGCACGCCATCAAGGAGTCGAGCACCGATGTGCGCCGTGTGACCGCAATCCGCGCCATTCTTGATGATCGCCTTACTATCTGCACCGGTGTCGATGATGCGATCGTCGAAGCGGTTGCTGCCGGATCCAGTGCCTGGATCGCAGGTCTGGTCAATGCCTTCCCCGCTGAGTCCGTCGCGCTTTACGAGCTTGCGATGGCGGGAAAGCATCAGGAGGCCTTCGAGCTCTACCGCTGGTTCCTGCCTTTGCTCCGCCTCGATACCGTGCCGAAGTTCGTCCAGCTCATCAAGTGGGTTCAGGAGCAGACCGGTACTGGCACAGCCAGGGTGCGCCCACCGCGGCTTGAGCTCGTCGGCGCAGAGCTTGAAGAGGTGAAGGCAGTGTTGGCAACGGCGATGGCCAATCGTCCTACGATCAAGTCCACACCTTTCCCTGTTCTGCAGCAGGCGTAAGCCACTCGACGGCGGCTGCATTCCCTTCATGCGGCCGCCTCGCAAGATCAGCCCTCCCCTTTTCGAATACAGCTTCAGGAGCCGCCGTGAGCTTCTCTCCGTTGTTCCGCCTGTCTCGTGCTGTCCTGTTGTCCTCGCTCATAAGCAGCACACCGAGTTGGTCTCAGCCTCCCAAGCCGCTTCCGCCTGGTCCCATGCTTGATGGCGGGCGCGTGGTGCTGAAAGGCAAAGAGCTCACTCTGGAGTTACTTACCTACTCCGGCACGGCAGCACAACTGAGGCCAGCAACAGATCCAATGCTGGACTACACTCCCGGCGATCTTCTCAAAGCCCGCTCGGCAGATACCTTCTACCACCTGGGCGATCTCGACCTGCGCCTTCGCGATGATGCCTCTACCGAATGGAAGGACTACTCGACGGCTTACCGCCGCAAGCCCGTCCAGGTTCTTGCCAACACACCCACTGCCTTTCGCGCCGATCTTGCGGCAACGCTTCCGGCTGAGATCCCGCTGCGTGTGGTGCGGGAGTGGTCCGTTCGTAGCGGCGACATCTATCTCAGCTACACACTCACCAATCGCACGCACAAGGCTGTGCATCTAGGCGGTATCGGCGTTCCGATGGTCTTCAACAACATCATGAACGGCCGCACCCTGGAGCAGAGCTACACGACCTGCTCCTTCTACGATCCCTATATCGGTCAGGATGCCGGTTATGTTCAGGTAGCGCGCCTCTCCGGCACAGGGCCCGTGCTTCTGATCGCGCCCGAAGGCCATGCACCGCTTGAAGCCTGGAAGCCGATCCTAGATAAACGGAACCCGGATAAACGTGTCGGCCGCGATGGTGAAGCCGTATTGCTGACTGATCCGACGCGGCGCGGCATGACCTTTGAAGGGTCGTATGAGTGGATGATCCACTCCGCAGGCTTCGCCGATACCGAGTGGAAGGGCGCCGAGCAGTGGAACCAACCAACCGAAGCGGTCCTTCAACCTGGGAAGAGCATCACCTATACGCTACATCTATTCGTCGCTCCCTCCCTCCGCGAGATCGAAACAACGCTGACAACTCACGGACGTCCGGTAGCCATCGGAATTCCCGGATACATCCTGCCGCAGGATACGGATGGCCGGCTCTTCCTTCGTTCGGCGAGTACCGTCACCAGCATCGTCAGCGAGCCGGAAGGCGCACTCTCTGTCCATCACGACGGCTTGGCGCCTGACGGCAGGACTCAGGCCTACACCGTTCATGGTCTTCGCTGGGGACGAGCTCGACTGCGCATCACCTATGGGGATGGCACTGTACAGACCATCGCCTATCGCAGCATCAAGCCGGAGATACAGACGGTCGCCGATCTTGGCCGCTTTCTCTTTCATGAGCAGTGGTTCGAGCAACCCAATGATCTATTCCATCGCTCGCCTTCGGTTATCGGTTATGACAACGATGCCGGGAAACAGCTAGTTCAGGAGCCGCGTGTATGGATTGCAGGCCTGAGCGATGAAGGAGGCGCCGGGTCGTGGCTTGCAGCCGCGATGAAGGAAGCCATCGCTCCCGATCCGGAAGAGGTTCGTAAACTTGAGGCCTTTGTGAATCAAACCGTCTGGGGTCACCTGCAGGAGACTGAGGGTCCGCAGAAGTTCGGCGTTCACAAGAGCCTTTTCTACTACCAGCCGGACGCGATGCCCGCCGGGTACTACGACACGTCGATGAATTGGGGCACGTGGACCAGCTGGAATCGCAAGGATGCCGCCGATGTCGGGCGCTCGTTCAACTATCCGCATGTCGTCGCTGCGTACTGGTCCCTCTATCGCGTCGCGCGCAACACTTCTGGTCTTACGTCAAAGCAGGACTGGAAGTGGTATCTCGATCATGCGTATGAGACCACCATGGCCATGCGCTCCCACGCGCCATACTATACGCAGTTCGGCCAGATGGAAGGCACCATCTTCACGCTGCTGCTCCATGACCTGAAGATGGAAGGGTGGAATGAGAAGGCATCTGCCCTCGAAGGGTGGATGCGCGAACGAGCGCAGCAGTGGAATGGCGAGCCCTATCCCTTCGGCAGCGAGATGCCATGGGACTCAACAGGGCAGGAAGAGGTCTACGCATGGACGCGCTACTTCGGCTTCAAAGAAAAGGCTGATCTCACGCTCAATGCCATCCTCGCATACACACCGGTCGTACCCTCCTGGGGATATAACGGCAGCGCTCGCCGTTACTGGGACTTCCTCTATGGAGGCAAGTATCCGCGCATCGAGCGTCAGTTACATCACTACGGCTCCGGCTTGAATGCGATTCCGCTACTCAGCGAGTATCGTGCCCGTCCCAATGACCTTTACCTGCTGCGTGCCGGCTATGGCGGCGTCATGGGACCACTTGCAAACATCGATGAGAAAGGTTTCGGTTCTGCAGCGTTTCACTCGTATCCCGATCGTATGCAGTACGACCCATATACCGGTGACTACGGTCCGAACTTCCTCGGTCATGCGCTCAACACCAGCGCATATCTCGTACAGGATCCCTCGCTGGGCTGGCTCGCTTTTGGTGGAAATGTGACAGTTCATGGAAACCTTGTCCGGTTGGCTGTACTCGACTCATCCCGGCAGCGGGTCTTTTTTGCGCCGACTGGTCAGTGGCTTACTCTTGATGGCGGAGCCTTCACTGCGGTGGAGTATGACATCTCTACACATCAGGTCACGATTCGTCTGGCGCCTGCGACTGCTTACGTCAAAGAGGTGAAGCTGCATATTGCTGCTCCCGCGACAGAGAAGCCTGAAGAAGTGCGGTCTGTTTCTCTGTCGTCTGAAGGGACCACGATATCGTTGCAAGCACCGCGCTGATTGTGGAGGCTTACGCGGGTACCTCAGCGGCTAAAGCCGCATGTGTTTCGGGTTCTGTATGGGACGGCTGAAGCCGTCCCCTTAAGCAAGGCATTCGCGCGTTGCGCGAACAAGAAACAAACTTTTACCTTGCCTCTCTTGTTTTGCTTAAGGGCATGGCTTCAGCCATGCCGCACTCGAGCCACGAGGTACGCGGCTTTAGCCGCTGAGGGACCCGCAGATTATTCCGCAACAACCTCATTCGAACCCCGTTGCGAAGCATTATGCTTCAGCAGGGCATATACGGGTATGCCACTCAGAATGATGATCAGTCCAGGCCATGTGGTTGATGTGCGATAGCAGAAGAGCACCACCAGCACCACCGCCGCTCCTACCAGATACAACGCCGGCAGCCATGGATATCCCCAGCAGCGATAGGGCCGTACGGCATCCGGCTTCGTCGCTCGCAAACGGAAGAGCCCGACGACGGTGAGGATGTAGAACAGCAACGCGGCTGAGATCACGTAGTCCAGAAGGTTGCTATAGAGATTGCCGTATTCTCCTGTAGCTGCGTTGTAAGTACGCGGCAGTACCAGCAGGAGTGACCACACACATTGCAGTCCGAGAGCCCATCCGGGCACGCGTGCCCGGTTCAGTACACCGGCGCGGCCGAAGAACAATCCATCCTGCGCCATGGCGTAATAAGCGCGTCCTCCGGCGAGCGTGAGCGCATTGACCGTTCCGAAGGTTGAGACCATGATCAGGAGGCTCATGGCGAGCTTGCCGATCCCGGGCAACACGGTATCCACCACCAGTGTCGCCACACGATCCTGCGGTGCGGTCTGGATACCTTCGACCGGGAGCACCGCGAGATAGCAAAGATTGCATAACAGATAAAGCCCGATAACGAGCGTGGTTCCGATCGCCAGCGACAGCGGAAGGTTCCGCTTGGGATTACGTACCTCTCCGGCGACAAAGGTGATGTCGTGCCAGGAATCCGCTGAGAAGAGCGAACCGGTTTGCGAGACACACAGGGCCACCAGCATGCCCCATGCTGTAGCGATCTCTGTACTTCCGATTGCCGTGACATGGATAGGAGTCCAGGCCCGCGCAAAGTTCGCATGGAAGATCTGCGGGTTCCGCAGGAATGCGTATGCAGCCAGCCCGAGCAGCGCCACGATGCCGGTGAGCTTCGCCACAGTAAAGACGTTCTGGATCAGCTTGCCCCACTCGACCCCATAGCTGTTGATCAATGCGATGAGAAGAATGATCACTAGCGCCAGCGCCTGCGCCGTCGAGAGCGAAAGCGCATAAGACGACCCCAGATGAATCGGCGCAATCAGGTACTGTTTCTCAGAGATGGCGGGTAAGATCGCTCCGCTGAACCGTGCAAACGCAATGGCCACGGCAGCGATCGTGCCAGTCTGAATCACCGTTACCAGGGTCCAACCATACAGGAAGCCGAAGATCGGCGAGAACGCCTCCCGCAGATAGACATACATGCCGCCGGCTGACGGCATCATCGCCGCCAGCTCTCCATAGCTGAGAGCTCCGGCGATGGTCAGTACTCCTGTGATCAACCAGGCCACCATCAGCCAGCCGGCTGAGCCCACCTGCCGCGTGATCTCCGCGCTGACGATGAAGATGCCGGAACCTACCATGACCCCGGCCACGATCATTACAGAGTCGAACAGGCCTAATGCCTTGCGAAACTCGCCTTCGCTTTCCTGCTGCTGCCCCATCCACTGTCCTCTGCAACCGTGATGTATGACGATGTACTCCCTTCATACCACGGCAACCTGTTTGTAATTCGTCGATTCTGCTCAAAGACATAGATGCCCGGCGCGAAGGCTTATGCCTGCCGCGCCGGGCATCCTGTTTTTCGCTGGTTAGAACTCGATGTTGCCGCGCAGCTCGATCCAGCGAGGATGATTGGTGACTCCGCTGTTGGCAAAATTCGTGCTCTGCACACTGCTGCCAAACGAGTTAGGCGTACTTCCAAAGACAGGATGATTCCAGATATTCAGAAACTCACTCTGCAGCTTGACTTGGACCCTCTCGCGAACCGGGAAGCTTTTGGAGACGGACACGTCGTGATAGAACGCACGTGGACCGTACAGATAGAGCCTCTCACCGATGGTGCCCGGAGTCGTGTTTGGTTGGATGTAGCTCTGGTTGGCTCCGCCTGCGGACATATACTTCGGCTCCAGCAGCCGGGCGTAGGTCTTGCCGGGCACACGGTGAACGCCGACCGCACGCTGCAACTCCTTTGCCGTGACACCGACCAGCCGTATGCCGCCGTCGGCATAGTCGTTATACGTCGCGTTACCGCCGAATATCTGCTGCGCTGCGCCGGTCTGGATGATCATGATCGACCCGATGGTCCAGTTGCCCGCGAGACGGCTGACCAGGTTATTCGAACTGAGGAATGTCTTGCCCTTCCCAAAGGGCAGATCGTACGACGAGGTGAAGTGCACCACGTGACGAATGTCGTATGGTGTAGGTCCATATCCCTTGCTGAGATCGCGTAGGGTCAACAGATTGTCTGCGCCCGCCGTATAGTTCTGCGTCGAGCCGATGCCAAGCGCTTTGCCGAAGGTATAGTTCGCATCGAAGATCCAGCCGTGCCAGTTCTGCTGACGGAAGTCCAACTGCAGCGAGTGATAGTTCGAATATCCAACGGCTTTCATCAGGCTGGTACTGGTGCCCGCTGCGTACGGATTCGCCTGGAAGAAGTTGATCGGGTAGCCTGCCCCGGCGCCGGTGTATCCGGCGTTGTTGGCGCAGGGCGAGAACGACGATCCGACCAGGTTGCAGAAGTAGGTCGTCGTTCCGGTGATGCCGCTCAGGATATTGGCTATCGCGCCGACCTGGCCCGTCTTGATGTAGTTCAGATAATCGGCGTTCTCGTAGTCGACCGCAAGGAAGCCGTTCTCAAAGACATTCACTTCATTGGGATTGATCGCCAGCCACTGGTGCAGCGTCCGGTTTCCGTCGTATCGCACCTCAATTGCGCGGCTTCCGAACTTCCGCTCAAAGCCAAAGTTCCAGCTCTGCGTATATGGCTGCTTGATGTTGTAATCCATGCCCGCAGCCGAGACTGAGTTCAGGAAGGTGAAGTCGGCTAAGGGCTCAGTACGGAGATAGCTTGCCGGCGAAAGGCCACGTGCCGGGAGTGTATTCCCCAGTGACAGCGTGCCCGGTGAAAAGGTGCCAGTCTGACCTGAGGTGTTTGGATTTAGATAGAAGCTCTGATAGAAGAACGCTCCGTACGACGAGGAGTTGTTCCAGTAGTACTGCTGCGGCATGGTGAACCGGCGCAGGCCATATCCGCCACGGATCACCGTATCTCCCTGGCCAAACAGTTTTCCAAGGAAGCCATCCTGATTTCTAGGATTCCAGGCAAACCCGATCTGCGGCTGCGGCGAAACTTTCCAGGGAGCATAGGAGTGCGGCCGTGTCTCAAACTGAGGATTACTGGTTCCCTGTAGCGATCCCGGGTGGAAGAGATTGTCAACGCCGGAGGGACCGTACACGGACGCCTCCGGCAACGAGTGATAAGCGCCGGTGAGGTCGTGGTTGTCGCCGGTAAAGTCCCAGCGCATACCGTAGTTCAGCGTCAGGGTCGGGAAGATGCGCCAGGAGTCCTGAGCGAACAATCCCCAGGCGGTCTGCAGCTCGTTCAGGTTGTAGGCGCCGACAGCCTTGAGGTAGTCGCCTGTCTTCTGCGAATACGAGTAGCTGCCGTTGACGTAGTTGATGCGGCCCGTCAGGACGGCATAAAGCTGCTGCGCTTCGTTCAGGTTGTCAGGGCTGGCGTTTGGCAGGCTCGAGCTGGAAAAGGCGTTGTTCGCAGGATCACCGGATGCGAGACCCAGGGTGATGTTGTCAAAGCCAGCCGGCGGATTCCAGTAGTGATCCTGCTCGCGGTTCCACATGCCGCCGAACTTGATAGAGTGTGATCTCTTCTGCCAACTGATCGAATCAGAGACGTTCAGCACCGGATAGAAGTTTGAGGTCGGCAACGTGTAGGTCTGCCCTGACATACTGCTGCTTCCCCAGTTGTCCAATCCCCAATAAATGGTCGGGCTGGTCGCATAGAGTGCCGGCGCATCCTGTGCGTAGCGGTTGACCGTATAGAGGTAGCCCAGCTTCAACTGATTCATCATCCG
>JAEKKE010000068.1 GCA_019510535.1 Acidobacteriota bacterium | reverse complement strand
AGACCGTGTGATCGTCCAGACAAACTCTGACACCACCAAAGCTGAGTGGACCATCTGCAAAGACCACGGTGATAGCTGCAAGCCTGCTTCATCGCAAAACGATCTGCGCCTTGCACGCGCCTGGTCAGACTACAAACCGAAGTGCAGCGTTCCGGCGGTGCTCAAGGCCAGGTGGATTCCGTGCGAGTCGACGCATCAGGCGTATGTCGACCGCCACCTCATCACTCCGACGGCGTCGCGGCTGGACGAATCTTCCTTGATCTGGCTCTATGATGTCTTTCCATTGTTGTGCATCATCTTCTGTTTTGCCATCTGGACAGCGCACAAGGAGTCGGCACGGGGCGTGTGGAAGTTCGCCTCTGTGGCCTTTCCATTCGCAGGCGGTATCTTCTGCATCGTGCTGCTCTACGGCATTGGTTATCTGTTCTTCGTGGGAACCTTCCTCGTCCACCAGAAACTGATTGCGTCCTTGGGTATCGCCGTGCTGCCCTCGCTGCTGTTGGCCGTTCCATTTATCTCACTGGAGCTCTGTACCGGCCTGATGGGTACGCTCTTTGGCAGTGCGCAGCGAGAGTGGGTCGCCCGGTTGCGTGCTGTCTCGGTGCAATATGGCCTGGTGTGGTTTGCCTTGTTTGGCGTCTCGCTTCTTGGGCGCTATGTGTCAGAGCTGATTGCGCAACAGTTGATCGTGAAATACGCGGTCTGGAGCACATGGGTCGTCAGCACAATTTCGGGCGTTCTGCTTGGCAAGAGTCGTTTGACCAGCGGCAAGCCGAATGAGGATCCTGATGCTCCGGGGCAGGGCAGTAGCTGGAGCCCGGCTGAGCTGGTCGTCAAAGTCGCTCCGCCCATCTTTATTGTCGGCCTGTTCGTTCTACTGGCGACACTGATCAGTTGGCTACTGGAAGGGAACGATCAAAGGGTCGTGATGGAGGTTACCTCCCGGTGGGCATGGCTGCTCCTGGCCATGGTGGCGACGTCGTTCTTCTTCAGCAGCCGCATCGACATCAATGAGTTCTCGATGAATGCGTTCTACCGCGACCGCCTGGCGCGCTGCTACGCCGGAGCATCCAACCCAAACCGCGTTCCGAATCGCTTCACAGGTTTCGATGTCGAAGACGGCAGGCTGCGGGTTAAAGACCTGGTGCCTTCTTCCTGGGTAGACCTCAACGGTCAGCCCGGCGCCTATCAGGGACCATTCCCCATCTTCTGTACCGCGCTCAATCTCACCACCGGACGCGACCTTGCGTACCAGGAACGGAAGGCGGCCAGCTTTGCAATCACGCCGCTCTATTCCGGATACTCGACCGGTTGGACAGACGGCACCAACGACACGCTGCAATATAACGGCTTTGTCCCTACCATCGCTCACATCAAGAACGGCAGGGGCATTACGGTCGCAAGTGCAGTCGCTATCTCAGGAGCGGCGGCTTCGCCCAACATGGGCTTCCATTCCAGCAAAGCAATGGCCTTCCTGATGACGGTCTTCAACGTGCGTCTGGGCTGGTGGATCAGGAACCCGCGCCGGGCCGGAATTCCCGACTATCCATGGAATGGCCTGGCACAACTGGTGAAGGAACTTTGGGGAGTGACGAACGACACCGCCGGATATGTCTATCTATCCGACGGCGGCCACTTCGAGAACATGGGCCTCTATGAGTTGTTGCGCCGGCGCTGCCGTACCGTGATTGTCTGCGACGCGGAAGCAGACGGATCTCTGCGGTTTGAAGGCATCGGCATGGCGATTCGCAAGGTGCGCGTGGACTTCGGTATCGAAATCCGGATCAGGAATACAGTGGACTATCCGACTCCCGGAGGAGAGGGCGCGGTCTCCGATAAGACGCCGCTTCAGGAGAAGCCTGACGAGAATGAGCCGTTGCAGGTAGAGATCGTCGAGCCGCCCGTCGATGCCGTTGCAACCTCACCTCCCAATCAGCACCAGCCGTCAGGAGCAGAAGGCCTGCTCAAGTTCAAGCACTTTCCGGGCAACCTCTTTCACGCGCTGGAGGCCGATATCTACTATCCCGAAGACAAGAGGGGCGAGCCATATGGAAAGCTGCTTTATCTGAAGAGCACGCTCACGGGTGATGAGCCGGCGGACATCCTGAACTACCACCGTGTACACAACGCCTTTCCCTTTGATACGACCCTCGACCAGTTCTTTACCGAGTCGCAGTTCGAAAGCTATCGCAGGTTGGGCGAACACATCATCCTGAAAAAAGAGATTCAGGAGTGGGTGAAGGAGCATGTTCAATAGCGGATCGACACTTTCGCTGCGAGGACAAGAATCGAATATTGAAATTTCCTATAGAGATAGAGGCGTTTCGTAGGATTTGTACCGCGATCGAATCCAAAACGGTTGTGCGTAGCGCAACCACTTCGCACCGCAGGTGGGAATGCCTTGCTTAAGGACACGGCTTCGGCCGTGTCGTAACAAGTTCCACAGGGACCGCGGCTTTAGCCGCTGAGGTACGGCTTTCTTTGTCTTATCTGCTACAGAGGCGGCATAAGAAGTGACAGCTGACCTCAGCGGCTAAAGCCGCGTAACTTTTGGGGCTCGGTAGGGGATACATTCGCGCTACGCGCGAACGGGATGTAATGAATGGAAGCAGCCGAATTGCTTGACACGCCCCGAAGATCAGACGCGCCGTAACCAAATAAAAATCTCCTGTTTTTTCCCCGCGTGCTAGGATGATCCCGCCGCAAATCTCATACCGCCGTACTGTGGAGGGATCCATGAGTGTGCCCCTGTCTAAGCGAGCTCTTGCTGAGTTTTTTGGAACGTTCTGGCTGGTTTTCGGAGGGTGCGGCAGCGCCGTATTGGCTGCGGCTTTCCCATCTCTTGGCATCGGATTCGTTGGTGTTGCACTAGCCTTCGGGCTAACCGTCCTGACCATGGCCTTCGCCATCGGTCATATCTCCGGCTGCCACCTTAATCCTGCGGTTTCGGTGGGATTGGTTGTCGGCGGACGCTTCAAGATCTCCGATCTTCCTGCCTATGTCGTCGCGCAGGTGCTCGGCGCCATTTCTGCCTCAGGCGTGCTCTACCTCATCGCCAGCGGCAAACCGGGATTCAGCCTTACCGGCGGCTTTGCGTCAAATGGCTATGCGGATCACTCGCCCGGCGGCTACTCGCTGCTGGCCTGCCTGGTTGCGGAAGTGGTGCTTACAGCCTTCTTCCTGCTGGTGATTCTGGGTTCTACCGATGAACGTGCTCCGAAGGGCCTTGCACCGATCGCCATTGGTCTCTGCTTGACGCTGATCCACCTGATCAGCATCCCGGTGACCAACACCTCGGTCAATCCCGCACGCAGCACCGGCCCGGCGATCTTTGTCGGAGGCTGGGCATTGGGTCAATTGTGGCTCTTCTGGGTAGCTCCTATCGTCGGAGCGGTTCTGGGAGGTGTCGTCTCGCGGACGTTCTTCGCCGTTCCTGAAGAAGAGGTTGAACTGGACGTATCGGCAACTGCAGCCAGTCTCAGCCAGGCTGGCGACTAGAGCATTTTTCCTGTAGGTGTCGTGTAGGGCTTCCGCATCTATGGGCGTTTTCCGCAATGAAAACGCCGCTGCACGTCCATTCGGGGATACCCAGCAACAGGGAAAACGCTCTGACCGAAACTGGTGGAAACAGCAGCGGTCCATCCGTGGCGCTTTCACGCACCGCGTGGTGGACCGCGTCCCAATAAGGCCTAGCCTATCGGCACTTCGTGGACTTCGCGCTTATACCGTCGCCGCTCCCAGCGGAACGAGATCTCATATCGCTTGTCCCGTCGGGGCTGGTAGACAAGCGCCGGTCGAAAGCATGCGAGGCATCGTCCACCTTTGCGCCTGACACTCGGGTAAGAGATACCGTTTGACTGCGTTTTCAGAAGCCGCACTGCGAGCTTCTGCGATTCCGCGTAGCACTCCGGAACGGGCTCAGCAGCGAGGCAAGCCGCGTAGTCGGTTGCGGGCTCCAGCGC
>JAEKKE010000067.1:5110-8780 GCA_019510535.1 Acidobacteriota bacterium | reverse complement strand
GAACAAGTTGTTATCAATGCTCGTGACCAGGGAACACCCCTGCCTCACTTCTGGGAGAAGATGTTCGGTTCTGGTCGTGCCATCCTCACGCTGCGTGATAGCTATCGCGAGGACCTGAGGACGGTGAAGAAGGCAACGGGATTCACCTATGTCCGTCCGCACGGCATCTTCATGGATGAGGTCGGCCTGTTCGATGTGGATGCACAGGGAAAGCCCGCTTACAACTTCTCCTACATCGATCAGATCTATGACGGTTTGCTGGAAAACGGAGTAAAGCCGTTTGTAGAACTGAGCTTCATGCCGAAGAAGCTGGCGGCTGATCCGAATCAACTGCACGCCTTCTGGTACAAGCAGAACATCTCGCCGCCGAAAGACTATGCGTTGTGGGATGACATGATTCGCTCCTTCGCCAGGCACCTTGTCGCGCGATACGGCATCGATGAAGTGGCGACCTGGTACTTCGAGGTATGGAATGAACCGAACCTCGACTTCTGGGGCGGCAAGCCTTCCATGCCGACTTACTACGAGCTTTACGACCACACCGCCCGCGCTCTGAAGGGCGTGAACGATCACATTCGCGTCGGTGGTCCGTCCACGGCACAGGCGGCTTACGCTGGTGAATTTCTGGCGCACTGCAAACAGGCCAACGTCCCCGTGGATTTTGTCTCCAGCCATGTCTATGCCAACGACACGGCGAAAGATATCTTCAAGACAGAAGAACGCATCCCGCGCGACAGCATGGTGTGTCGCGCAGTCAGCAAAGTGCACAACGAGATTGCGGCATCGCCTTATCCAGATATTCCATTCATCTTGAGTGAGTACAACGCAAGTTACGCCAATGAGCCGAACGTCACGGACTCAATCTTCATGGGGCCATGGCTGGCTGACACGATACGGCAGTGCGATGGCCTGGTCGACGTGATGAGCTACTGGACCTTCTCCGATGTTTTTGAGGAGCAAGGCGTTGTGAAGACTCCGTTCTACGGCGGATTTGGCTTGCTTGCGGAGCGTGGGATTCCCAAGCCGGCCTTCAACGCATTTGTTTTGCTGCACAAGCTGGGTGATCGCCGCCTGGAGCTGGATAGCGATGATGTATTGGCAACAAAAACGAAATCGGGCAGCCTGACGGTTGCCGTGTGGAACTACGCACCCCCGGCGGGAACCGGAGCATCGTATACACAGGAGACTTATGACGGCGTCCCCGAAAAAACCTTCGAGGTGGTGGTGAAGGGCAGGGGGGCGACCTCCGCGACAGTATGGCGCGTGGATGTCAACCACGGCAATGTAGTGAAGGCATATGACGACATGGGACGGCCTGCAACGCCGACCCAGGCACAGATCGCAGCACTGAAGAAAGCCGGCGCCCTGGCCCCGCCGGAGAGGCTTGCAGTTCGTGGCGGCAAGCTGACGGTGCATGTTCCGGCGCAGGGCCTGGCGCTGGTGGAGATTCGTTGAACCGGAGAGATGCGCTGAAACTGGTGGCCGCTGGTGCGGCAGGACTGGGACTGAACGAGACAGCGCTTGCCTTCCCATTTGGTAGTACCAAAAAGCGGGAGCTGACTGCGTCTGAGGATGCTTTTCTTGAGGATCTGACCCAGGCAGGTTGCCGCTACTTCTGGGAAGAGGCAAGCGACAAGACCGGCCAGGTGCGTGACCGCGCCATGGCTCAGATCCCGTCGTCTCATGGCAAAGAGAGCCGGCGTGTCTCCAGCGTTGCTGCAACAGGTTTTGGTCTGACAGCACTATGTATCGCCGACTGGCGTGGCTATCTGCCTCGCAACGATATTCGTCTGCGTGTGCTGCACACACTTCAGTACCACTGGGAGCAGATGCCGCAGGAGCACGGATTCTTCTACCACTACAACGATATGGAGACGGGAACACGCGCCTTCAAGTGCGAGCTCTCTTCCATCGATACGTGCATCTTTCTGTGTGGCGCTCTGATGGCGCGAGAGTACTTCAAGAACACATCAGGTCTGGGGCCACAGATCGCCGAGCTGGCAACGAAGATCTATGACCGCGTGGACTTTCCCTGGATGCTGAACAAGGAGACACAGTTCAGCATGGGATGGACGCCGGAGTTCGGTTTTCTGGCTGTTCGCTGGCAGCATTACTGCGAGCTGATGATGCTGGTGCTGCTTGCCATTGGATCGAATACCCATCCTGTCGATGGCATCTACTGGCAGTACTTTCGGCGGCCGATTGCGAGTTATTCCGGAATTCGCTATATCAGCGGGCCTGACCCACTGTTTACGCACCAGTTCTCGCATGCGTGGTTCGACTTCCGCAATCTGCGCGATAAGTTTGCAAACTACTTCGATAACTCCATCTCCGCGACGAGGGCGCACAGGGCGTTCTGTCTTTCGATGAAGCAGTGGTACAACGACGACTACTGGGGAGTATCCGCCTCTGATTCGCAGCGCGGGTATCAGGCCTGGGGAGGCCCGCCGGCGCTTGGCCACATCGATGGCAGCGTGGTGCCGTGCGCCACGGCGGGGTCAGTGGCCTTTCTACCCCAGGAATGCCTGCGGGTACTGATGTCACTGCGGGAGCGCTATGGCAAGGATGCCTGGGGGAGATATGGGTTTACCGACGCGCTTCGGCCTTCGGCCCGTTGGTATAACGACGACGTTCTGGGAATCGACCAGGGGATCGGCGTACTGATGGCCGAGAATCTGCGTACCGAGATGATCTGGGCCACATTTATGCAGGCAGACGAGATCCGCCTCGCAATTACCAAATCGGGACTGCATACTCAGTAACCCTAAAAATTGGTGACGGGAATAATGTTACCGGTGGTACTTTCCTGGTTAACACTTCCGCAGGTTCTCCCCCGACGACCTATGCCATCCCCCGCTGAGCACGCATTTCGGATGCTATGTCACCGACGTATCGTGGCCCGATAGATAGCCAGGTACGAGGAATATTCGCCGGTTTAAAACACTGCTGGAGCTATCTGTTTCGAGGTCCGGCTTCCGTGCAGTCTTGCCGTCTTGGTTCTCTCTCCACCCTGTGGAAACGTGTGTGCGCGTTTCCGCTCGCCCTTCCGCTCGTTCTCGCTGCTGCCGTCTTCGCGACGGTTCCTGCCGCAGCGCAGGTGTTCCAGTTCCCATCGGCGGTTGCCGTGGGGACCGGCAATAGCACCCAGACCGTCACGGTTCCGATAACCTCCGCCGGAACACTCGGTTCAATCGCGGTAGGCACGCAGGGACTTTCCGGTTACGACTTTTCGCCGGTCAGCGGCGGGACTTGCAGTATCGGCACGAATTATCTCGTGGGAAATAGCTGTACGGTCTCAGTGAAGTTCGCACCGCAGTCGCCCGGCCTGCGCTCCGGCGGCATTGTTCTGAAGAGTGGCAGCGGCACGGTGATGGGGTGGGTTCTCTTGAGCGGAACCGGTTCCGGTCCCCTGGTGGGCTGGTTGCCTGGCACGATGTCCACGGTCGTAGGAAATGGCTCATGGATCTATAGTGGCGATCATGGGCAGGCAAAGACGTCTACTCTGTTTCTCCCCCAGGGCGTGGTGGTGGACGCCGCGGGAAACCTCTACGTCACCGACTCCAGTAGCAATCGCGTCCGGCGGATCGATGCTCAGACCCAGGTGATCGCCACGATCGCCGGTGACGGTAACCCCGGATACACCGGGGACGGCGGTCCGGCGACGGGAGCT
>JAEKKE010000067.1:0-5055 GCA_019510535.1 Acidobacteriota bacterium | reverse complement strand
TGGATGGTTACGGCAATCTCTACATCGCCGACAACTACAACCACGCGGTGCGCGCAGTGGACCTTAGTACCAGCATCATCCGTACCGTCGCAGGAACGGGTACCGCCGGCTACACCGGCGATGGAAGCGCAGCAACCTCCGCCCGTCTGAATGCACCGAATGGGCTGGCTGTCTATCCGGCAGCCGGAGTTCTTTACATTGCCGATACCGGCAACAGCGCAGTACGCAAGCTGGATTTGGTAACAGGGACCATCAATGCCTTCGCCGGAACCGGCATTGCGGGGTACAGCGGCGACGGAGGCACGGCTACTTCGGCACAGCTCAATCTTCCCTGGGGAGTAGCTGTCGCAGCCGATGGCCATGTATGCATCGCCGACCAGGGTAACCACATGGTGCGGTGCGTCACTTCCGGCGTGATCCAACGAGTTGCCGGTACCGGGACCCCGGATTTCTCCGGTGATGGAAGTGCAGCCTCGGTAGCTACGCTGCATTACCCCGGAGCATTGTTATTCGATGTCGCCGGAAACCTATTGATCTCTGACACCAGCAACAACCGTGTACGGCGCATCAATGCCGTCACTGGGCTGATCGAGACCATTACCGGTACCGGCGGACAGTCTTTCCAGGGCGATGACGGACCGGCCAATGCTGCCATGGTCTACGGACCGTACTCGATGGCGCTGGATGGCTACGGCAACCTGTATATCGCGGATATGTTCCACAACCGCGTCCGCAAGATCACGACGAATCAGGCAACGATGACCTTTGCCGCCATTAAAGTAGGCGGTCTCTCATCGACTCAGACGATTACGGTTGAGAACGCCGGAAACGCCCCGATGACGATTACCAATGTCGCAACGATATCGAACGCATCGCTGGATACTTCGACCACCTGCGCCGCCAATATCGTTCTGGCGAGTTCTGCAAACTGCGTCGTTGGAGCCAAGTTCAATCCTCAGGTAATCGGAAACCCAGTCACTGGACATATTGAGGTGCAGTCCGCGGCTATCAACGCGCCGGCTGTTCTTACATTAAGCGGCGAAGTGCTCACGCTGGACCCTACGGTCGTAAACCTCTCGTCCAGCCCAAATCAGTTCTCTGACACTTGGCAGCCATTCGCTGACGGCAAGTTATGAGGGTGATCAATATAACAACCCCAGCACTTCTACCGCAGTGACGCAGGTGGTCAAGCAGGCGGCGTCAGTCAACCTTGCTTCCAGTAACATGAACTCTGTCATAAAGCAGACAGTGACCTTTACCGCTACGGTGACGGCTGCCGGTTCTCCGACTGGAACGATTACCTTTCTGGATGGCTCTACCAGCCTCGGGATCATGGGGATCAACGGTTCCGGTGTTGCGCAGATAACGGTGGATACTCTTATCGTCGGTGCTCACAGCATTACGGCAAGCTACAGCGGAGATACGAATACCATCAATGCTGTTTCCAATGTGGTAACGCAGACAATCAGTAAGGACACCAGTTCGACGGCGCTTGGCGCAGCGCCTTCTTCTATCAAAGCGGGTGAACCACTTATGCTGACGGCTACCGTGACCAACAGCGGTCTGGTTGCGGTGACCGGCTCGGTGACCTTCAAGGACGGCTCGAATATTATTCTGGGCCAAGCTAACGTGAACGGCAGTGGCGTTGCTACATGGACAGCGACAGGCCTGAATGGTGGCGCGCACTCGTTCACCGCCGTCTATAGCGGTGACACGAATAACTCCACAAGCACTTCGCCCGCGGTGAACTATACCGTCAATACCATCCCGACGACCACATTATTGTCCCCCAATACCTTCACGGTTGATGCTGGAGCTCCATTGCAACTGTCCGCGACGGTGACTCCATCGCAGGCCACGGGTGGAACGGTTACGGGGACGGTCACTTTTTACGACGGAGCAACCGTACTGAATACGGTGACGCTTCCTGCCAACGGTGTCGCTCAGTTATCGACATCGCTGACTGTCGGATCGCACACGCTGACTGCCTCGTATAGCGGCAGCACCAATTACGCTGCGAGTACCTCAAACGCAGCCGGGGGGACAGCAAGGCAGGCGACGACCTCGACCCTGATCGTGAGTAGTTCACCCACAGCAATTGCCGGCAGCATCGTGACTTTCTCCATCACAGTCACCGGTTCGGGAGCAACCCCCGCGGGTGCGGTCATTGTCAAAGACAACGGGAGCCTTCTTAGAACCGTTTCGTTGAATGGCGGGAAGGCAGCTTTGCCGGTCTCTACTCTCGCTGTCGGGGATCACGTCATCACGGCAGATTATGCCGGTGATGCAAACAATGCTGCATCGAGCTCGAATACGTCACAGAAGATTGTGCAGGCGACTACCACGTTGAGCGTGGCTGCGAGCGCAAACCCGACGGTAAGTGGTCAGCCGGTTTCGCTGGTAGCTACCGCGACCAGTAATGGCGGTGTTCCTCCAGGCCAGGTGCAGTTCCTGGATGGTGGTGTGCAGATTGGCACAGGAACCCTGAATGGCAGCGGAGTCGCGAGTCTGCAGACATCATCCCTGACACCTGGAGTTCACGCCATCACTGCAGTCTATGTGGGCGATGCAACGTACGCAGCTGCAACCTCGAATACGCTTTCCCTGACCGTGTTGCAGGCGATCACAGTCGTAGTTGTATCCGATGTCAATCCTTCAATCGCAGGCCGCAGCGTGCAGTTCACTGCGACCGTCACCGGAGGCAGCAATCTCACGGGAACGGTGACCTTCAAAGATGGTTCGGCGTCGCTCTCGACAGCTCCCTTGCAGAATGGCGTGGCTACTTTCTCCACTGCGAACCTTGCAGTAGGCACGCATTCCATTACAGCCACTTATAGTGGTGATAGTACAAACGCTTCGGCCAGCTCTGCAGTGTGGCCGCAACAGATTACTTCCGCGACGACGACCGTAGGGGCGGCTCCCAGCACGACAACCCTGATCTATGGCGTGGCACTCTCGGTGCAGGTCCAGGTGTCCGGCAATGGCGGCGATGTGACCGGGCAGGTGACATTGCTGGACGGTGCAACCTCTGTGGCATCGGGGACGCTGGGCGCCAACGGTACGGCGACCCTGATCACGTCTTCGCTGACGATTGGTCCGCATACGCTCATCGTTCATTACGCCGGCGATGCGAAGAATACGGCGGCTGACTCTCCATCCATCCAGGTACTGGTGCGGCAGAACAGTCAGGTTGCCCTGGTATCGAGCCTGAACCCAGCGCTTACGGGCGAGACCGTGGTTCTGACGGCGAAGGTCACAAACGTTGATGGCAAACCGACGGGATCGATCACGTTCCTCGATGGCGGCTCGTTGTTAGGACAGGCCACGCTAGATGCGAATGGCAATGCCAGCTTCTCGAGCGCTACGCTGGTTGCCGGCAAGCATGTCATCACCGCTCAATACAGCGGCGATACGCTCAATCTGACGAGCTCCACAACGCTGACGCAGGAGATGGATCTACGGCCCACAACGACCGGCCTGAGCGTCTCTGCTACTTCGTTGCAGACCGGCCAAACTGTCAGCCTGGTGGCAGTGGTACGGGGCACTGGCCCGGCGATGCCGACCGGTGCTGTCCTCTTCACCTCCGGTACGACAACGCTTGGCACGGCCACTGTGGATACGAACGGTCTTGCAACCCTGACAGTATCGCCGTCAGCAGCGACGTACCATGTGGTTGCGACATACAGCGGAGACTTTCTGTATGCCGGCTCGGTCTCTTCATCGATCGATATAGTGGTCTCGCAGGCGAAGGTGTTTACTCTCGCCGTGTCTCCATCAAAGATCAATCTGACCAGCGGTGATCATGCTACGGTGACGCTCTCGATCTCGTCACTGAACAGCTTTGCCGACACATTGAATCTCGGATGTAATGGTCTGCCGTTCGCCGCAACCTGTACGTTCTCGCCGAATTCGCTGAAGCTGGGCGCGAACATTACACAACAGGTACAGCTCCAGATCGATACCGGTAATCCGCTCGGTGCGGGAGCCTCCGCGAGTGTACACAGCACGGACACGCCGATTCTGGCTACGATCCTGTGGCCTGGCGCAACCGTACTTGGTCTATTGGGTATGGGCATGCGTAAGCGCCGCCGCTGGCTGGGAAGCCTGCTGATGGCCCTTGCAATGATCGGTATTGCCGGCGGAACGACAGGTTGCACGGGCGCTCTGCATACCAACACAACGCCGGCAGGTTCCTATACTTTCCAGGTCACTGGAGTTGGAGCGACCAGCGGAGCGAAACAGGCAATCGACGTCACTCTTACGGTGGGGCAGTAATCATGCGGCTGTGGTTCGCCGCGATCGCGGCTCTATTGATGGCTTTGGGATGCAGTGTGTCGGCGGAAGCGCAGGCCGTTGCAGCGGGAAGGGGCCCGGGTCCGCATGTGATGGCCGGCGGCGGACTCAGCATCTTTCAGTCTGACTATGGTCAGCGTCAGCTTGGCGGCGTCACCCTGTGGGGCGACGCGAACATCAGCCACCGCTGGGGCATAGAAGGAGAGGCTCGCTGGTTACGGCTCCATAACGATCCCAATGGAAGCAACCAGTCAACGTATCTCGCCGGTCCACGCTTCAATGTCATGACCCGCAGCGTGCGGCCATATGTGAAGGGCTTGGCCGGCGTCGGACACTTCAACTTTCCCTTTGGTTATGCGAACGGCAACTACTTCGTTGCTGCTCCTGGAGGTGGGGTGGAGTGGTATCACAAGCGCTTCGCCTTGAAAGTGGTGGATGTGGAGTATCAGATGTGGCCGCAGTTTTCGTATGGGGCGATTCATCCGTATGGGATCTCGACGGGTATTACTTTCCGTCTATGGCAGGGTAAGTCGATGATGTCGGAGGAGTAGAGCGCGCAACGATTGCGGGTGCCCCACATACCGGGGTCCCCAGCGAACAAAGTTCGCTGGGGTGGATACGCGAAGCTTATGTGGGTGTATCGAGCGAAGCTCGATCCGCTTTCCGCTTAGAGCGCTGGGGCGCACGGGTAGTCGCTACGAAATGACAAACCCAAAAAGACGGTTCGAGCTGCGCTCGAATGCCCACATAAGCTTCGCGTAT
>JAEKKE010000066.1 GCA_019510535.1 Acidobacteriota bacterium | reverse complement strand
CAGGATACCTATTCCCACTATCGCAAAGCGCGTAATAGGTATGCTGTCACCGTATTACAGTACGTATCCTGTCGCCGAATTATGCCCGAATTATGCAGTGAACCCTACCGCGGCGTAATTTCCGGAAAGCGCACCAGAAAACCATTGCGGTTTGGCATCATGACTTTCGCCAGTGTCTGAGCATTCATCACTTGCTTGGCGTCAATGAGCTTGTTTTCGGCAAGGATAAAGGCGGTGAGGGCGTAGACTTCATGGTCGGTCAGCGACCGGGGCTCGTTCCATGGCATGGCGGCGCGAATATAACCGAACAGCGGCGGGGCATAGGGCCAGAAGTTGGCAATCGTCGTGGTTGAGCCGTCGATGCCCTTGCGTTTCATGTCGCTGACCAGCACCGGGGGAGCCGGCAATCCCTTGCGTGACAGATCGGTGCCCCGGCCGCCATCACCATGACAGGCCGCGCATTTTCCGGCAAAAATGGGCGCGCCCTGGGCGGCGGTGCCCTCACCCGGCGGCAACCACCTGCCATCGCGGCCGATATCGATATCCCAGCGCCGCATATCGGCCGGGCCGGCGGGCTTGCCAAGATTGGGCGTGCCGGGATTGGCCGTGGCCCCAAACGCTGCCTGCATGCCCAATAGCCAGAGCAAGGCTGGAACAGTTTTACGCATAGACATGTTTCACCGTGCCATGCGGGTCCACCGCCCAGCTTGTGATCGTGTTGATATGATGATTTTTGAACGCCAGAACAGATGGCATCGCATCCAGTTGGCCGCGTTCGGCAATGAACGCGGCGCGCGTGGGCTGGGAATGCCCCTGGTCGTCCCAGGCGCGGCTTTGCAAAATCGCCGGGCCGCCATTCCAGCGCCAGGGCAGGCGAAAACGGGTGAAGGCCTTGCTCATCACCGGCCCCTGAAGCGCGGCTTCCGCCCAGCTGCGGCCGCCATCGGCGGAAACCATGACCTTGGTGATTTTTCCCCGCCCCGAATAGGCAATGCCGGAAATTTCATAGACGCCGGGCTGTTTGAGCTCATGACCCGGTGACGGGTGGGTGATGAAGGACTTGACCTCGTTCAGGAAAGTGAACTGATAGGCTTTGCCCCTGGCTTCACTCTGGAGCGGCATCGGCTCGGTATAGACCTGCGATTCCCAGAAGCTCATTGCCGGCTCGGCGACCAGCTTGATGCGCCGCAGATACTTGATGTTCAAGTTGCCCTCCCAGCCGGGCAGCAACAGCCGCATGGGAAAACCGTTTCCGGGCATCAGCGGCTCGCCATTCTGATAGAGCGCGATCATCGCATCGTCCAATCCCTTGGAGAGCGGAACGCTGCGCATCAGATGCGGCGCATCGGCGCCTTCGGCGATGAACCATTTCGCGCCAGGATCAATGCCGCATTCATCCAGCAGCGCCGACAGTTTCACGCCGGTCCATTCGGCGCAGGATGCCAGCCCGTGCAAAGCCTGGAGGTCGGCCTGTATCGGCTTGGGCGAGAACAGCGGCGCGCTGTTGCCGCCGCATTCCACAAAGGCGGGCCGAGAGGTCATGGGATATCGCAGCAGTGCATCGAATGTGAAGACCAGCGGCCGCTTGACCAGTCCATGGATCAAAAGCTTGTGCGCCCGCGGATCTATGTCGGGGACGCCGGTGTGCACAATGGTGAAATGCAGGCCGTTGGGCGTCGTGGTGCCTTCCAGAAGATGATGCGGCGTGCGCGCGATGGAGGAGCGCGGCTGGAAGTCCGGATTGGTCAGGGTGCGCACGACATTCTTGGCGAATTTCGACGGCGTTTGGTAAGGCGGTGCGTTATCGCCGATCTGAAGGCCCCATGGCGGCTCGATCAGCGGTTCCGCCGCCGCACCTGTCGCATTGATACCGATCCCGGCGCCCACGACACCCAGCGCCGCGGTGCCCAGAAGCGCGCGCCTGTGCAGCAGGCCATTGCCGGCGACCTGTTCAACTGCGTTGCCATCATCGGGAGTTTTTGTAAGCCGCCTCATCGTGCCGCCCCTTCGACCTGGGTCAAGAGCCATGCTGACCGGCCCCCAGGCTTGTATTTCAGGCCATTGAGCCAGACGGCAACTTGACTGGCAACCGGGGTACGATTTGGCGCCGAAAACCCATTATTTCAGCACGCCAAGGTCCCAGCTTCACTATTGATAGATCGAGGGCCGGTCCACCGCCCTAGACGCAGGACATCCCAGAATCCCTGCACTCTGCCGCGCCGCAATACATCGATATATGGATCGACACTCTCCTGGACCCGAGGCTAGATCGGGGTGCCAATCTCACCAGCACATTGGTGTGAGACCTTACCGGCCCGCAACCGGTTCGGCAGACACAATCGAAGGAAATCATGAAGAGGCATCGCGATACGGCGTTTCTGGGTCATCCCGCAGGGCTGGGCTGGCTGGCCGGCTCTGAGTTCTGGGAACGCTTCTCCTATTACGGCATGGCGGGCCTGCTGGTGCTCTATATGACGCACCAGCTTCTGAACCCCGGCCATATCGAGCATGTCGCCGGCATGGGGCTGTTCCAGAATTTCATGGCGATGCTGTACGGGCCGGGCAGCGGCCAGGCGCTGGCCTCGCACATCACCGGCTTCTACCAGATGAGTGTCTATGTCACCCCGCTGGTGGGCGGCTATCTCGCCGACCGCTACATGGGCAAGACCGCAGCCGTGACGACCGGCGCGCTGATGATGGCGCTGGGCCATTTCCTGATGGCGTTCGACTATAGCTTTGTGCTGGCGCTTGTGTTGCTGCTGGCGGGCGTGGGCCTGTTCAAGGGCAATATCGCGGCCCAGGTCGGCGATCTCTACAGCGAAAGTGATCCGCGCCGCGCCGACGGTTTCCAGATCTATTACATCGGCATCCAGTTGTCGGTGATCATCTCGCCCTTCATCTGCGGCACCCTGGGCGAGACGGTGGGCTGGCACTGGGGCTTCGGCGCCGCCGGCATCGGCATGCTGCTGGGGCTGCTGATCTACCTCACCGGATTTTTACGCGGCGCCCTGCCAAAAGAGCAGTTGCGTGAGGGCCATGTGGCCCGCCCCGCCTTGACGGCGCGCGACAAGAAGGCGGTGTGGATGCTGATCGCGCTGATGCCTGTGCTGGGCCTTTCGATGGTCGGCAACCAGGAGATCTTCAACGGTTATCTGGTGTGGGCGGAGAAGAACTTCCAGATTGTCTTCTTCGGCAAGACCATGCCGATCACCTGGATGCTGTCGCTGGACGCCGGCATCTCGACTGTGCTGATGGTCCTGTCGGTACTGTTCTGGCGCTGGTACGCCAAGGTCCGCCGCGAGCCGGATGAACTCAGCAAGATGACCATCGGCATCGCCATCGCGGCCTGCGCGCCGCTGACCCTGGCGCTGGCCTCGATGGTGGTGGCCAGGACCGGCCATCCGGTGTCGCTGTTCTGGGCCTTTGCCTTCCACATCCTCAACGACCTGGGCTTTGCCAACCTGTTGCCGGTGGGCCTGGCGCTCTATTCCCGCGCCGCGCCCAAGGGCTGGGAAGCTGTGCTGATTGCGGTCTATTACCTGCAATTCGCGATGGCCAACTATCTGGTCGGTTATCTGGCGGGACTTCTGTCCGTGATGCCCGGACCACAATTCTGGCTGATGCATGTCGGCCTGATGACGGTACCGGCGGTGGCGCTGCTGCTGGCGCGCAAGTTCGCCGGCAATATCCTGGCGCCTTCCTACAAGGGGCCGGCGAGCCCAAGCGACCGAACGGCCGCAAAATCTGGCTTGCCGTAGAAACGCGGAGAAGCCAAACCGGTTTCGCGCCGGACCTTTCGCGATCCATGCGCCCTGGAATGGAACGGTGATCCGGCGCGCCTGTTAACATAGGTGTGAATGGTGAGCGCGATGCAACAGGCGGCCAGGATATCTTTGTTCGTCGCGCTGTTGAGCGTTGCCCCGTTCAGCGGCATCCGCGCCGATCCGGCGCCGGCCGCCACGCCATCGGAC
>JAEKKE010000065.1 GCA_019510535.1 Acidobacteriota bacterium | reverse complement strand
AAGCTTCGGAATCAGGTCGCGAAACATATGCGATGAGCTGGGAAACCCGTGCATCAACACGATGGTCGGGGAAGAGGTGGAACCGGCCTCACGGTAGAAGATCCTCAGGCCGCGGACATCGGCGTGTTGAAAGGTGGTCATGATGTTTCCTCCTTTTGGCCCGCTTTCCAGCGGAATGAACTTAGACTATCCAACACCGTTAAAAATGTAAATAACGGTGTTAAAATTTTCATGCGATATTTTGGAAAGGAAGATCATGCGTACTGCTTCTCCAGATGCCGGCGAATGGGTCGATGGCTTTTTGTTCGTCGCCAACCGGCCCGTCCTGGACTTCCTCAACACGAAACCGATCCTGGCGGACGGCCCGACCGAGCTTCTGCCGGACGTGCATGCCCTGGAGCGTTGGCTTATTGCATCCGGAACGGTGACGTTACTGAAGACGAAGTCACTTCTGCGGAGTTGGCGGCAATCCTCCGAGGCGGAAGCCTTCCGGAAAGATCTGATCGCCTTTAGGGAGCGTCTAAGAGAGGCGGTCCTGCGCATGGAGGCCGGTTCTGCTCCCTCGGACGACTTCCTGAAAGAGATCAATGCACGGCTGCAGCAACACCCTTTGCGTAGCGCTCTTCGCAGGCGCAACGGAGGTGTCGTACGCGAGACCTTTTTTGATCCCGCCGAACCTGCGGATCTGTGGGCTCCCCTTGTCGATGGAGCTGCCGATCTTCTGGCCGAGACGGAGACCTCGCGGATCCGTCAATGCGAGTCGTGTATCGTCCACTTCTTCGACACCAGTAAGAAGGGATCACGCCGCTGGTGCAGCATGAATATCTGCGGCAACAAGATCAAGGTGGCGGCGTATCAGCGCAGGAAACGCGATCGCGATTCGGAGTGACTTAGAGTTCGTTCTGGTAGCATGACGCGATGGAAACGCGCCGCCGGCTTGAAGGGTACGAACCCATTCTTTGCGCTCCTCTTCTGCGAAAGGTTGATCGCGAGCTGTTGCATCTTTTGAGCTCTCTTACAGAAGAAGAGTGGGGCTATCGCACGGTATCGCCGCGTTGGGAGGTGCGCGATGTCGCCTCTCATCTTCTGGATACCGCATTGCGGAAGCTTTCCATGGTGCGTGACGGGTGGTTTGCCGAGAAGCAGATTCCGCAAACGCCGCAGGAGGTCGTCTCACTGGTCAATCGTCTGAACAATGAGGGCGTATCCGTCTTTCGGCGGCTCAGCCCGCCGGTATTGATTGAACTGATGAAGACGGCCTGCGAACAATCAGCGGACTTTCACGAATCGCTCGATCCATTTGCCAAGGCAACCTTCAACGTCAGTTGGGCCGGAGAAGAGACCTCTGCAAACTGGTTCGATACGGCACGGGAGTTGACCGAACGCTGGCACCATCAGCAGCAGATCCGTCTGGCAACGGGCAGGCCGGGAATTCTGACGCCGGAGCTCTATCATCCTGTGCTGGACTGTTTCATTCGCGGTCTGCCGTATGCCTATCGACATATCGATGCGCCCACCGGAATCAATATCCAGCTTGAGATCTCAGGGGAGTGCGGCGGGACCTGGGTGCTCTCCCGGGCTGAGCATCGCTGGCATTTTCTCCAGGAGATGCCTTCGCGGATTGCGTGCAGCGTCACAGTGCCCGAACAGATCGCATGGATGCTCTTCACCAAGGGGATCGATCGCGACGTTGCTATGTCGCAGATCGCAATCGATGGCGACGAGAGGCTCGCCGAGGGGATTCTCGGTCATGTTGCTATCGTTGGTTGATCCGTTCCGCGCATGTTGCAGATGCGAGTGCCTACTCATGCCGTAGGACTCGCATTGCATCAACCTCGAGAGCTTTGCGTGCCGGCATCCATGCCGCAAACGAGATGATGACAGTCAGTAGTCCAATCGCGCCGAGATAGGCCGCCGGGTCGAGGCCGCTCACGCCATATAGGATGCGCCGAAGCAGTTGTGAAGCTGCCGCAGCCAATCCCGCGCCGCCGATCAATCCAATCGCCACCGGCCCAACAAACTGAAGCAGCATAGCTTTGATCACATGTGTCTTCTTTGCGCCGAGTGCGAGGCGAATCGCAATCTCCCGTGTCTTTTGCGAGACGGCGTATGCGACCAGTCCAAGCAGGCCTACAGCCGCCAGCAACACGGCGGAGGCTCCCATCAGACTCGCGATCATGGCTCCCTTTTCTACAGTGCCAACCTCGTCCTGGAAGGACTCACTCAAACGATGGACAGTGGGGAATAGACCGGTATTAATGCTGGAGGTTACGGTCCGCACCGCGGCTGCCAGACCTTCAGGCTTTCCCTGGGTGCGTATCAGAAGCACCATGTGCGGCAGCGATCCGTCGTCGCTCATCTGGTAGAGCTCTGTCGCATCTGGATCATGCATCGACATCATGCGCGCATTCGCTACGACACCCACAACGGTGAAGTTTTCCGAGAGCGCATTAGAAGGGTCGAGAGGGAACTGTTTCCCAAGAGGAGGCTCACCCGGCCACACGCGCCGGGCTAATGATTCACTGACAACGACTTCGTTTGTGTCTCCCCGCTGGAAGTCGCGTCCGTTGAGGCGCGCGATACCCATCGTACTGAAGAAACCAGGCTCTACATGGCTGACGAAGACCCCGAAAGGATATCCGCCAAGTGAAGTCACATTCTTATGGCCCAACGGAGCCATCGATGTAAGGGCAACCGAGGTGACTCCGGGCAGTTGCCGCAATCTCACCTGTGCCGTGTTCAGGTAGCTTCTCGCTGATGTAGCAGAATATCCGTGGGCCGCAAGGTCAGGATCCACGACCAGGATGTGCTCGTGGTCATAACCTGCATCACTCGAGACGGCGAAGTGCAATGCGCGGACCAGAAGCCCGGCGACGATCAGCAGCACACAGCTTGCCGCAATTTGCGCCGTGATCAGGATCTGCCTTGATCGCGTTCCGCTTCTCCGTTTCGCCGTAAGTTGCAACGCCGGGGCAAGACCGAAGACTACGGCGGCAATCAGCCCTACAGCTCCGGCGAAAAGCACCACCCTCCAGTCCGGAGCAGGATTGAGCCATGGAGGAGCATTCACCCGCGACAGGAAGACTCGCAGGCAGAGATACCCCATACCAACTCCAGCCGTGGCTGCCATCGCGGCCAGCAACAGACTTTCGGTTAAGAGTTGCCGCACGATGCGCTGCCGGCTCGCGCCCAGCGCAAAGCGGATCGAGATCTCATGGGAGCGAGTGACACCACGCGCGAGCATGAGGCCACCGAGGTTGCTGCATGCGACGGTCAGGATCAGCAGCACCAGTGTCGCGACCAACGTGAGCATTGGCACGTCGTCCTTTCGTACCGCCTGCAGGTACCCGCCGGGCTCGCTGACAAGCCTCTCGTTGTCCCATACAGATTTCGGTGATTGACGGCGCAGTTCGTCAGTTAGCGCAAGCAACTCCTGCTCCGCTGCCTTTGGTGAGACTCCCCTTTCCAGGCGAGCCCACATATCAACCATTCCGTCGAGAGAGGTATCGGTCAGAACCGTACTGCCCTCCACGAAGTAGGGTTGCTGTGACAGTGGCGCCCAGAACGCAGGTTCATGCGGCAGCCCGAGACCGCTGAAGTTACGCGGAGCGACTCCTATTACGGTCGCCGGTTTATGGTTCAGATGGACGACGTGGCCGACGACTGCAGGGCTGCTGTCATAGTGCTGTTCCCAGAAGGTATGGCTCAGCATCACGACTGGAGGCGCGTCCTTCCGGTCATCAAGGCCAGGATCAAGTACCCGTCCCAGGCCGGTCTCGGCTCCCAGTTCATGAAACAGGTTGCTTGTCACAAACCGCGTACGGGCCGGTATGTTTTCCTGTTCGAGAATCACGTCGCGGTCGGTGCTAGCCATCACCGCGTGCAGCGTCTTCGCGTGATCGCGATAGAACTCGATGGAAGGATAAGCAACGGAGGACGAAAAAGTGCCAGGGGCGCTTCGCTGCAGCCGCACCAG
>JAEKKE010000135.1 GCA_019510535.1 Acidobacteriota bacterium | reverse complement strand
CAGTACTGCGAGAATTTCGCCACTGTCTTCACCTACAACTCCAAGGACAAGCAGGGCAACCTCACCTTCGGCGGATATGCCAATCACATCGTCGCCGACGAGGCCTTCGTGCTGAAGGTTCCCGGCAACCTCGACCTCGCCGCCGCGGCTCCTCTGCTCTGCGCCGGTATCACCACCTACTCTCCGCTGAAGCACTTCGGCGCCGGCCCGGGAAAGAAGGTTGGCATCATCGGTCTGGGCGGCCTGGGCCACATGGGCCTGAAGTTCTCGCATGCCTTCGGAGCGAAGACCGTGCAGTTCACTACTTCTCCCTCCAAGATCGAGGACGCGAAGAAGCTGGGCGCTGATGAGGTCATCCTGACCAAGGAAGCCGACTGGACCAAGAACCACATCCACAGTTTCGACTTCATCCTGGACTGCGTCGCTGCGCCGCACGACGTGAACCCGTATCTCAGCCTGCTGAAGCGCGACGGTGTTTACTGCACGGTCGGTGTGCCGGAGACGCCTCTCTCCATCCAGGCCTTCAGCGTGCTTGGCCGTAAGCATGTCACCGGTTCCATGATCGGCGGCATCAAGGAGACCCAGGAGATGCTGGATTTCTGCGGACAGCACAACATCGTTTCGGACATCGAGATGACCAGCTTCACCAAGCTGTCTGAAGCATGGACTCGCGTCGTCAAGGCCGACGTGAAGTATCGCTTCGTCCTCGACTGCAAAGCGCTGTAACCTTCGAACCACATCCACCAAAGCGGCCCGCCACAGTGCGGGCCGCTTTGCGTCATGAAAGAATGGAAGCTGTATGCCTGTCATCAACCGGCTCCAGAAAGGCTGTAGGGATTGCGCTATCCGCCATCCCAATAGCTTCTGCGCTCTGGATCCTGATGCGTTGGAAAGACTGGATACGCTCGGCCAACAGATCGATATCGAACCTCGCACGATCGTCGTCGAAGAAGAGGGCAAGCCGCGCAATCTGTATGTCGTGTGTGCCGGCCGCCTGAAGGTGGTTGTCTCCTCTGAGAGCGGGCACTCGCTTCTGCTGCGCATCGCCGGGCCCGGCGATGTGATCGGCCTCGCCGCTGTGCTGCGAAATGTTCCGTATGAAGCCTCGGCCGAAAGCCTTGAGCCCTGCCGCCTGAAGCGCATACCTCAGGCAGCGTTCCTGGAGTTCATGCAGAGTTACGCGCAGGTTAGCCAGAACTGCGCCAATGAAGCGGCGGGAGAGTATCAGCAGGCGCTTATCTCGGCACGCCGCCTGGCTCTCTCAGGCTCTGCCGCGGCACGTCTTGCAAATACGTTGATTGAATGGGCACACCCTCGCGACCTTGGCGCTCCGGCACGGTTTGCCATGACACTCACACACGAAGAGCTGGGTTCGATGGCTGGGATTACGCGCGAGACTACTTCTCGCCTGTTGGCTCGCTTCGAACGCGAAGCCCTCATTCATCGGCGCGGTGCGTTTCTTGAGATTCCACGGCCTGATCGGCTCGCTGCGCTCACTGAATAAAAAATAGCGACCGGACCCTGCAACAGATTGGCCCGGCCGCTGCCGCAAACCTGAAACATTTTCCCTTTGATGTCATGTAGGGCCTCCGCATCCTATGCGGCGTTTTCCGCGATGAAAACGCCGCTGCACGGCCCTTCTGGGATACCCGACACCAGGGAAAAACGCTCTAAACGTTCTCTGTCTCCTTCTTCAGCCCATCCATCCACGCGTAGTCGTATGCCTCCGTGGTGACAGTAGGGGTCTCGAGGAAGTTCTCCGTTAGCGGAGGAGACTGCGTCTGCCACTCCAGGCCATACGCGCGCCATGGATTGTCGCCGGCAACTCTACCCCACTTCATGCTCCAGATGAGGTACACCGCCGCCAGCATGTAACCCGCGCCCATCACCGTGGCGCCCGCCGTCGACATCACATTCAGCACTTGCCACTCCGCCGGATACATCGCATAACGGCGCGGCATGCCCAGATGGCCAAGAATGAACTGCGGTCCGAAGGTAAAGAAGAAGCCGATAAAAACCAGCGCCGCCGCTACTTTGGCCGGCATCTCCGGATACATGCGGCCCGTAATCTTCGGCCACCAGAAGTGCAATCCGCCGAGGTAACCCATGATGACGGCGCCCACCATCACGAAGTGGAAGTGCGCCACGACGAAGTACGTCTCTGTCAGATGGATATCCGTCCCCAGGTTGCCGAGGAAGATCCCCGTGCATCCACCGATGACAAACAGCCCGATAAATCCAAGGGCATAGATCATCGGCGCTGAAAAATCGATCGATCCCTTATAAAGCGTCGTCGCCCAGTTAAAAGTTTTGATCGCCGAAGGCACCGCCACCAGCATGGTCAGCAGGCTGAAGACCATCGCTGAATACTGACTCACGCCCATGATGAACATGTGGTGCTCCCAAACGAAGAAGCCGAAGACCGCGATCGATACCGAGCTAAAAGCTACTGCTGTATATCCAAAGACGCGCTTGCGGCTGAAGCACGCGATGATCTCGCTGATCACGCCCATCGACGGCAGCAGCATCACATACACGGCTGGATGCGAATAGAACCAGAACAGGTGCTGAAAGAGCAGCGGATCGCCGCCCAACGTTGGATCGAAGAAGCCGAAGTGAAAGATGCGCTCCACCGCCACCATCACGATGGTCACGCTCACCACAGGCGTACCGAGAATCATGATGATCGCCGCCGCATAGTTGGCCCAGACAAACAGTGGCAGACGAAACCAGGTCAACCCAGGCGCACGCATGCGGTGAATGGTGACGATGAAGTTCAGACCGGTCAGGATGGAAGAAAACCCAGCCACAAATGCCGCGAGTCCGGCGGTGATGACGTTCGTATTGACGAAGCGTGTACTGAGCGGAGCGGTGAAGGTCCATCCTGTATCCACGCCGCCGTTCACCACCGTCACCACCAGCAGCAGGCCTGCAATCACGTAGAGGTACCAACTCAATAGATTGATCTTCGGAAACGCCAGATCGCGCGCGCCCAACATCATCGGCAGGACGAAGTTGCCGATCACCGCCGGGACAGCCGGAATCAGGACGAAGAACACCATCACCACGCCGTGCATGGTGAAGACCTTGTTATAGGTGTCCATGGCCATCATGTCGGCGTCCGGAGTCAGCAGCTCCATGCGAAGGGCCATCGCCAGCAGGCCGCCCACCAGGAAGAAGAAGCTGACACCCATCAGGTACAACAAGGCGATGCGCTTATGGTCGCTGGTAAGTAGCCAGCTTTTCAGCCCCTGGGTTGCGTTCAAATAGTTGACTCGCGGCGAGCGAGCCTCTTGCTCCTGCACGATATCCGGGCTCACGACCGCGGTGCTCATTGTCTGCTCCCCTCCACGGAAGGCTTTGCTGTCTGCTGCTGGATGGCAATCACAATCAATGGAGGACAGCCCTCACGAGAACCGTAACCCGGGCAGTGACCGCTGCACGGATGCATAGCCCATGACGCTACTGTGTTTCTGCATACCGGGACCATAGAGAGATGTCCTCCTCAAGAGACATCTTCCCGTCCGACATCTATCCCAAGCTGTGATCTACATCACAGGTCTTCTGTGCAGCACTGCATTGCAGTATTTTTGTTTTGCCATTTCGGAGCACACGGGCCCCAGGCCGGCGTTGCCGCCTGGGGTGAAGAGCAGCGGAGAATCCGCTTTCCTTCCGCATTCTCCACGCGAATTGTCGATACGTGTTCAAAAAACAAACACCCGGCACAATGCCGGGTGTTTGCAGACAAGCCTGCCGCTTACTTCGAGAGCTTCAGATCGATGACTTCTACTTCGGTGTTGTGTGCCGAGCGGATGCCATAGGATCCGTCCGTCGACTTCAGCTTGCCAGAGGCCATCACGTCGGTCTTGCTGGCCGACCATACCTGTGTGCCGTTGATGCTGCAGCTCACCGTGTCGCCCTTAACCTGCATGGAGATCTGCTGGACGACTTCAGCATCCTTGCCCGCAGCCTTGTGAACCGCCTCGTTCTCCTGCCCTCCGCGTCCGTTCATCTGAAACGGTCCCGGTCCCATGCCGCGTACGATGAACTTTCCACTGCCATACGCCGCGCAATAGAGAAAGCTCTGGGTCTCGGTTCCCATGTCGTTCGCGCCAATCACGATGCCGTAGGGATGGGGATGGTCGTTCAGGTTCATGTAGTGTGGCTCGCGGAAGGTCGCCGAAACGGTGTAATCGCCCTTCGCCAGATCGGATACGTTCCAGTAGGTCGTCGCCGGTCCGGTCGTCACATGCAGATTCTTGCCGTCCATCGCCAGCCTTGAGTTCTCAATCGTCTCGCCGCGCTTTGCGGAGAGATCATCGACCACGCCCTTCCATCCGGGCACGAAGATACCACCATGCTCTACTTTACGGTTCGCGTCCTGTGGCGGGCCCTGTGCCACGGCAACACCGCCGAGCACCATCAACATGACTGCAATCTGGGTACACTTCATTACGAGGTCTCCTTTTTCCGCGGGAAAAGCCTAGCAGGCTCCTGCTGAGACGCGCCAGCGGTCATTCGGTTATCATTCGGCAAAAATCTGGCTCGGCAGGCCCGCCCAACCGCCCCGCGCTCTGCCCGCCGCTGCGCTATCTTTAAAGAGATATGGGAATCACTCGCGAACAGGCCCTGGAATGCTTCCGCTCGGACGATCTGATCGGCATCGGCATGGAAGCCGACGCCGTACGCCGCAAGCTGCATCCTCACGGCATCGTGAGCTACATCATCGACCGCAATATCAACTACACCAACTTCTGCACGGAATATTGCACCTTCTGCGCCTTTTACCGGCCACTGAAGGGCAAACTCGCCAGCGAGGGCTACATCCTTGACTTCGAGACCATCTACCAGAAGATCGCCGAAACCGTGGAGATGGGCGGCACCGGTGTGTTGATGCAGGGAGGCATTCACCCCGACCTGAAGATCGAATGGTTTGAGTCCCTGTTCCGCGGCATCAAGGAGCGTTTTCCCCAGATCTGGCTACACTGCCTCTCCGCCAGCGAGATTCTGGCCATCGCCGAATACTCTGAGCTTTCGCTGCGCGACACCATCATGCGCCTGCGCGACGCCGGCCTGCAGTCTATCCCGGGCGGCGGCGCTGAGATCCTCGACGATGAGGTGCGCCACCGCATCGCCCGCCTGAAGTGCAGGACTGAGGACTGGGTCAGCGTCCACCGTACTGCCCACGAGCTCGGCATGCGAACCACCGCCACCATGATGTTTGGCGTCGGCGAGACCTTTGAACAGCGCGTGAATCACTTTGAGGTAGTACGCCGCCTGCAGGAAGAGACCGGCGGATTCACCGCCTTCATCCCCTGGAGCTTCCAGCCCAAGAACACCGCTCTCGGCGGCCGCGGCTGGGACGAAGCCACCTCGGTCGAATACCTGAAGACCCTCGCCATCAGCCGCATGTTCCTGGATAACATCGAAAACGTGCAGTCAAGCTGGGTCACGCAGGGCCTGAAGGTTCTGCAGATGGGCCTGCGCTTCGGCGGCAATGACGTCGGTTCCGTCATGCTGGAAGAAAATGTCGTGAAGGCCGCTGGAACGGCCAACTGCACCACCGAGGAGGAACTTCGCCGCATCATCCGCGACGCCGGTTTCCGCCCGGTCCAGCGCGACACACTCTACCAAACCATGTTTCTGAACTAATCTGAGCCCGCCGGCTGCGACTGAGACAATTCCCCAGAGGCTCGGCAGGACGAGGACCGCCCGCCGGACGCTCTTCTTCTGAAGCCAGGCATGCGTCAAATCCTAACAATCTCACTACGGACATCTCTGCCTGCGCTCAAGTAAGATCAAACAATAGTTTCTTCGAGTTTTCAGACCCTTGATCGCCTATCTCAACCTGATTGCGAGCCTGCTCCTGGCCCCTAAAGGCCTCGGCCACTACGTCCGGTCTCACTACCTGGACAACACCTTTCGTCAGTACGGCACCCTTTATCGCTGGAACGCCTTCGATACCTGGCTCCTTGTGCCCTACTTCATCGTCATGGTGATCCTCGCCTTCTATGGCATCCACCGCTATCAGCTCGTTTATCTCTATTACAAGCACCGCAAGAACGCTGCTAAATCGAGCGAGCCCCCATCGCGGTTTCCCGAGGACGAACTCCCCTTCGTCACAATCCAGCTTCCCACCTTCAATGAACAGTACGTCATTGACCGGCTGATCGACGCTTGCTGCAAGCTGGATTACCCCCGTGATCGCTTCGAGATCCAGCTTCTGGACGACTCCACCGACGAGACCAAAGAGGTCGCCGAGCAGATCGTCCGCCGTTATGCGGAGGGGTTCCCGGGCATGCCGCCGCAGCCCATCAGCTTCCATCACCGCGAGAATCGCTATGGCTACAAGGCCGGGGCGCTTGATGCCGGCCTGAAGAACGCAAAGGGCGAACTAATCGCCATCTTCGACGCCGACTTCGTTCCTCCCAGCGACTGGCTGACAAAGGTGATCCACCACTTCGCCGAACCCAATGTCGGCATGGTGCAGACCCGCTGGACCCACTTGAACCGCAACTACAGCTTCCTCACCCAGGTGGAAGCCATTCTGCTCGACGGTCACTTCGTTCTGGAGCACGGCGGCCGCCATCGCGCCAACGTCTTCTTCAACTTCAACGGCACCGCCGGCATGTGGCGCCGTACTGCCATCGACGAGGCGGGTGGCTGGCAGCACGACACACTTACGGAAGACACCGACCTCAGCTACCGCGCCCAGTTGAAGGGCTGGCACTTCAAGTACCTGCAGGATGTTGAGTGCCCCGCCGAGCTCCCCATTGAGATGACTGCCTTCAAGACCCAGCAGGCACGCTGGGCCAAAGGCCTCATCCAGACCGGCAAGAAGATTCTTCCGCGCGTTCTCAAGTCAGACGCGCCCTTCCACACCAAGCTGGAAGCCTGGTATCACCTGACAGCCAACATCAGCTATCCGCTGATGATCATCCTGTCCACGCTGCTGATGCCCGCCATGATCATCCGTAGCTGGCAGGGCTATCTTCAGATGCTGCTCATCGACTTCCCTCTGTTCATGGCCAGCACCTTCTCGATCTCCAGCTTCTATCTGGTCAGCCAGAAGGAACTCTTCCCCAAGACCTGGTACCGCACCTTCCTCTATCTGCCCTTCCTGATGGCGCTCGGCGTCGGCCTCACCATTACCAACACCAAGGCAGTGATGGAAGCGCTCTTCGGCATGAAGTCGGCGTTCGCCCGCACCCCGAAGTACCGCGTCCAGAAGAAGGGCGAGAAGAACAAGGCACAGAAGTACCGCAAGCGCCTCGGCATTATTCCGTGGATTGAGCTGGCGCTCGGATGCTACTTCGCCTTCACCGTCTGGTACGCCTTCGAAAGCGAAAACTACTTCACCGTGCCCTTCCTCCTGCTCTTCGTTCTGGGTTACTGGTACACGGGTCTGCTCAGCCTGCTTCAAGGACGTTTCGACAGGCTGGCAGCCGGCAGCGGCTCAGAGATCCACGAAAAGCCGTATCCAGTGGGCATTTAGAGCATTTTTCCTGTTACTAGGTATCCCGGAAGGGGCTAGCAGCGGCGTTTTCATTGCGGAAAACGCCCATAGATGTAGAAGCCCTACACTACACCTACAGGAAAAATGCTCTAGCAGAATTTTGCTCTATCGCTGTTTGCACGTACGTTGATGTACCACCTCGCTCACTGACGCTTCAATCTTCATGGATTGCCTATGAGACCTATGCGTAAGCCGCATCTTGCTGCCCTGTTCCTTCTGCTTGCCGCCACTGTCGCTCACGCTCTGGACTCCGTGCCTCAGTCCGAGTATCGTCAGCGCCGCATCGCTCTTGCCGAAAAGCTGAAGGGCGGCGCGGCTTTGCTCTTCGCCGCCGAAGAACCGCAACTGGACTTCATGCCCTACCGGCAGGATGAGGACTTCTACTACCTCTCTGGCTGGAACGAGCCCGGTGCAGCCCTCCTCATCATCAGTGCGGGGCCGGGTTCCGTCGACCGGCTCGGAACTCAGATTCCCGAGCACAGCTATCGCGAGGTCCTCTTCCTGCCTGCGCGCAACCTGGTGACGGAGAAGTACACCGGCATCAAGATGGACGCGGCGACGAAGGATGTCACCGAAAAGACTGGTTTCGCGGAGGTCATGTCCAGTCTGTTCACCCAGACGGATATGCCTTCCGCCCATGCTGCCGTGGAGTTCACAGGCACTACGCTCGGCACCTCGGGACTTTCGGCAAAAGAGGTACGTCCGCTGCTTATTCCGCAGCGCATGGTCAAGTCTGACGCCGAGATCGATCTGCTGCGGAAAGCTGCCGCAGCTTCTGCCGCGGCGCAAAAAGCCGGCATGAAAGCCATCAAACCCGGTGTGCGCGAACGCACCATTGCCGGCCTGGAGCTTGCGAAGATGCTGGAGGGAGGATGCGAACGCCCTTCCTATGCGCCCATCGTCGGCAGCGGCATCAACTCCACAACACTGCACTACTCCTCCAATGAAGCCACGATGGAGAAGGGCGATGTCGTTGTTATCGACGCCGCCTGCGAATACTCCATGTACGCCTCCGATATCACCCGCACCATGCCCATTGGAGGCAAGTTCACACCGCGGCAGCGGGAACTTTATGAGATTGTGCTGGGAGCCCACCGCGCCGCGGCCGCAGCCTTCGTCGCCGGCAAGATGCGTCTCGGCAACGTCAATCAGCGCGGCCCGGAAATCACCGACACGCTCGATAAGATCGCCTACGACTACATCAACACCCATGGCAAAGATCTACATGGCGAACCTCTCGGCAAGTACTTTCTGCATGGATTGGGCCATCACGTCGGCATCAACGTGCATGATCCGTATGACCCCGCCAAACCGCTCGACAAGGGAAATGTCTTTACCATTGAACCCGGTCTCTACCTCCCCGAAGAGAAGATTGGTATTCGCATTGAAGACACCTACTACGTCGATGCAGACGGCAAACTGGTAGACCTCATTACGAACCTCCCACTCGAAACAAACAGCGTAGAAGCGGGAATGAGATAGGATCGAAAACGATGACTAAGCCCATACTTTTCATGGCTGTTGCGGTACTGGCTGGATACTTTGCCGTTATTCTCGCGTATCTCATCGTCACATTTGTCATCACATCGCTGATGCCGACCTTCGTGATGCAGAAAGGCCGTTTCACCAGCGCCTATACGACATTGCATGCGCTCCTCTGGGCGGTATGCGGCTTCGCCGGAGGATATGTTGCCACCGTCATGGCTCCCGTCAACAAGAACTACCAGACCTTTCTGCCAGCGGGAATTCTGCTTCTAACGGTCAGCTACATCGTCTTCACCAACACAGGACAAATGAATCGTTCGAAGGTCGGTCAGACATTGCTTGCAGCCCTCGGCATCGCCGGCGGCACTGCTCTCTGTCTAGCGCTCTAAGGTTGCGATTGGTCCAAATAGAGCTTCGATCGTCATCCTGAAGGGCGCAAATTGCGCGCTTCACAGCTTAAGAGCACTTAGACATATCGACAAATTCGGAGAGGGAATACTCTCGTTGCCCCATTCTTCGCGGTGAAACCGCGAAGGGGGTATCGCGCTTCGCGCGACCGTATTTCACCCTCTAACGATGGTTCAGTAAAGATCGATGAGAGTGCTGAGACAGGAGAGCCGGCCCCATGTCCCCGGGGACATGGGGCACCCGATGTATGGGTTGTCACGAATTTGTTGATACGCCCGAGGCCTCAGCGACTTCAGCTTTGAGGACAAAACACAGATCCTATTAAACGGAAAGCCGTGAGCCTTCGCTCACGGCTTTCAAGCAACCTGCATACTCTACCAACGCAAGCCGAACGTTACCGGAATGTAGCTCGTACGGTAGTTGTTCGGGGTGTAATAGATGTTGTTATTGGGCTGATTGTCCACCCATGTATAACGAGCCTCGGCAAACAGCTTCTGGTTGCTGTAGTGAGAGAGCTTGTGCGTGAATCCCAGACCGATATTCACACCACCAGCATTGTTGGAATAGTGGTCGAATGTCTGGTTGGATTGAACTGGGTAGCAACCGTAGAAATAGTCGCAGTAATAGCCGACCTGAGGCAGCGTAAAGTTCGTTACCTTCCGGTAGAAACCGCCACCGCCTGTAATGTAAGCGCTGGAGGAGTCATTCTGCATGAAGGTAAGAATCGGATTCAGCGTAATCGACCAGAGATGCGTATTGCCATCGAGGCCGCTGGCATCGAAGCCGATCGCCGAATAATCCGAGATCATCTTCCGCAGGATGTAGCTCGGGATATTCATCCGGTCATAGTCGTACTGCAGCAGCACGCCAAAGTACTTGTTGAAGTTCACTCCGCCGCCTACAGCAATCTTCCAGCCGATCGTCTGATAGTTGCTTGTGGAGCCCACAGGCGAAACGAAACCTCCGCCCACCATAAAGGTGTACCGGTTCGATCCGTCAGGATTATGATTCCGGTCGTTATAGCGCGGACGGCCGTACTGGCGGCGCGGTGGTGGCTGCATCTCGCTGGAGAAGTTCATCTCCGGTTCTACCGAAGCAACGACCGACGAACTGTAAGACGCTGACGGCGTCGTGTCGTGCAGGTACTCATTGAGCGAAGGGAGAGTCGGAGTAAGATCCAGCTTCGGTTCGCTCGCACTTTGCGCCTTTGCAACCAATGAACCAGCCGCCAAGGCAAATAAACCTACGATCCGCGCCATGCGCCGGCCGGTAAACTCAGTGCTCATCAGCATGTACATACGCTCCTTGTTCAAAAAGGACGGGGTACCGCCCTCAGCCTGTTCAGACACCGGTTTTTCCCGGTTGTTGTGTAGGACGCTCTTCGACGACAAATGGATTCGTCGCAAAGAAAAGCGGGCCCTGTGTCAGCAACACAGGACCCGCTTCTCCTAATGACTAGTGGATGTCGAACTGCTCTGGATGAAGGCTCGGATCGCTCTTCACCAGGATGGTCTTACCCGTCAGCTCTTCCATCTCATGCAGCCAGCTTGCATTGTTGCTCTTCAACTGCTTGACGACCTCCGGATGCACACGCAACATGATGTCGCCCTTCTCGATATGGCGATACATCTTGCGCATCTCGATGTAGATCTCGTTCGCGACCGTGACCGGTGACTTCACCATGCCCGTGCCGGTGCAGATGGAGCACTGCGTGCTCAGAGTGCGCTCCAGCGACTGCTTCACGCGCTTACGGGTGATTGCCACCAGGCCAAAATCATTGAACTGTAGCACCTTGGAAGGAGCACGATCGTTCTTCAGCTCCTCTTCGAGAGCAGTCAGCACCTTCTGCCGGTTCTTACGCTCATCCATGTCGATAAAGTCGATCACGATGATGCCGCCAAGATCGCGCAGGCGAATCTGCCGCACGATCTCTGGAATTGCATCGAGGTTCGTCTTCACGATGGTGTCTTCCAGGCGGGCCGTCTTACCAACGTACTTGCCGGTGTTGATATCGATGGCCACCAGAGCCTCAGTCTGGTTGATCACGATCGATCCGCCGGACTTCAGCCATACCTTCGAACGCAGCGCTTTGTTGATCTCCTCCGAGATACCGAACTGCTCAAACAGCGGAGTCTCCTTGCTGTAGAGCTTCACCCGACGAATCAGCGAAGGCTCGAAGCGCTGCAGGAACCGCAACACACGCTCGTACTCGGTCTCGTTATCAACCCAGATATGGGAGAAGTTATCCGTCACCTGGTCACGCAAAATGCGCTCTACCAGGTTCAGGTCGTGATAGATCAGTGCAGGCGACTTCGAAGAATCCGACCGTCCCTTGATGTCGTTCCACAGGTTGATAAGGAAGCGGAGATCGCTACGCAGCTCCTGCTCACTGGCGCCGTCCGCAGCCGTACGCACAATAAACCCGCCGGTCGCCTCGGCCTTTTCGCTCAGCAGTATCTGCTTGAGGCGGCGGCGCTCATCGTCACTCGAGATCTTGCGGGAAACACCCACATGGTTGACCGTGGGCATAAAGACCAGGAAGCGGCCAGGGAGGGCGATGTGCGAGGTGATGCGCGCACCCTTCTTGGCAATCGGCTCCTTGGCAATCTGCACCAGGATCTCCTGTCCCGGCTTCAGCAGGTCACTGATCGCCGGCAGGTTGGTGGTCTGCATCGATGCCCGGCTTGGGCCACGCCCGCCGCGCCCACGATCCCGACCACGTTCACGGTCTCGTCCTGGGCGTCCACGACGGTCTCGCCGTCCTCCACGCTCACGGCGAGGCTGTGCCTCACCTTCGGCCGCTACCTCTTCTGTCTCTTCCTCCGGGGAACCCTCATCCTCAGACGTCTCTTCGAACTCGCCTTCGATCAGAGGCTCATCCTGCTCCTCTTCCCCTTCTTCTTCTTCCTCAGTCTGTGTCGCTTCGTCGATGGACATATCGCGGAGCATCGTCCCCAGATCCGCGGCGCCTTCCAGCGTCTCCTCCTCCAGGTCGTCCTCGAGATATTCCTCGTCGGCCGCATGCATTGCCAGAGGCTCGAACTCGTACTCGTCTTCGTCGATCAGTTCTTCCTCGAACTCGCCCTCATGCAGGGCCTCGACGATGGACGACTCGACCGTAGCTGTTTCCACCGGTGTTACCGGATGCTCCGCTTCTGCCAGAGTCACCGACTGCACGGCAGCCTCATGCTCGATAGGAGAGGATGGGACCTCCGGCGTCTCCACTTCGGAGATCATCTCGCCGGTCGGCTGCAGCGTGGTAAAGGCATGCTCAACCGCGGAATTCTCCTCCGCCGCAGCCTCCTCAACCATCACCTCTTCTTCAAACTCCGGCTCCACCTTCTGGCGAAACTCGCTCTGCCCGGCATCCACACGGAACGACACCGAACCCTCGGTGGGCTCATACTCCGCAGGCGCTACCGGCTCCTCAGGCTTCTGCTCCACTGCTGCAGCTTCCTCAACCGGGTTGGCCTGGGCCACCTCCTGAGCCTCTGCGGCGGCGGGAGCGAACTCCAGATCCGTCGCCGTCCCCAGAACCTCGGCAGGTTGTTCGGCAACCACCGGCATCTCTTCAACGACCGCAGGAACCTGTACAACAGGAGCAGCGGCCTGCGGGGCACTGGCCTGCGGAGCACTACGGCGGCGGCTCAACGACTCCCCAGGAAGCGCAAATCCACCATCCCAGCCGGTAGTGTCGATCACCTCCACCAGCGTTGCGGGCTTCGCCACCCCCGAGATTACAGGGGCAGCCGACACGGATTTCTCTTCGACTGAGGCAGCGGCTGGTTCTCCCCCGCGGCGATACTTCGAGAGCGATTCGCCCGGAAGGATAAACGGAGCTTCCAGATCGGCGGCTACTTCGGCTGTGGGCTCGGGCTGCGCTGCCGGATGCGCTTCGGGCTCAAACTCCACCGGATCGGACTCGTGCTCAGAGCGCGGCTCTCCACTGAGTGTCTGCGACTCTTCACGGCGGCTACGGCCACGGCGGCGGCCACGACGTCCACGCCAGCGGCGGCTGCCACCTTCACCCTGATCCTCGGCGGGACGTTCCTCGCCTTCTCCCCGGTCTGCGGACCCGGTAAACTCAACGGTCTCTTCCTCGCTGAAACCACCCTCAAGCACCAGGGTTTCACCCGTTGGAACAGCCTCCTGCCCGCCCTGCTGTTCACCACCGCGCTCTCCACGGTCGCGACCACGGCGTCCACGGCCACGACGGCGGCCTCCGCGCTCCCGCTGGTCTCCGGAACCGGCGCCATTCTCAACGGGCGTAGCGCTGCTTTCTGTCTCAAACTCCTCTGAATCCGGAGTCTCTTCCAGAAAATCGGTGATGTAGAGGAAGGCATCGCGCTCAAGCCCGATGTCGACAAACGCCGACTGCATACCGGGTAAAACGCGGGTTACTTTGCCTTTGTAGATGGAGCCGGCGAGAGTGTATTCGTTCTCGCGCTCGTAGTAGATCTCCGAAAGCGCCTCGTTTTCCACGATGGCCAGCCGCGTTTCATGCGGCGTTGAGGAGATAAAAATTTCTTTCGACATATATCTGGTCTCTTTCTTCTAAGACCAGGCGAATCAATTACCTGCCGAACAGAAAAGGAGAAAAACCCGTGCTACACCCTCGCCTCGTGCGCGCCCCATCCTGGGGGAGCCCCGAAGTGTGTTGAAACTGACATTGAGGGGATTACAATCGGGAAAACGCAGACGGATTTTGTGACCTGTGCTGCCTCGTTTGGAGGTGCGGCCGTTCGCGGTCCGTGTACGTTCATCGCTTCTTCTTCAATCCTGTCCAGCGGGCGGAATGGTCTTCGCCTGGCCGGAATCACATAAAAATCTTTGGTTCGCCGCCCGCGCTCACGTAGCGCCGCTAGGACGGCTGTAGGCCGTCTGCCGGAGGTCTCACCTCGGGCAGGTCCTGCCCATAGTATGCACTATCCAGAGTGCCGCGTCTAAACCGGCCTGTAACCTTGCAGAGATTTTCCGCGAATTTAGTTCACAAACCGTCGCATCCGCACGTTCATCACGATCCCCAGCGCCATGAAGGTGAACAGCACCGACGATCCGCCATAGCTCATCAGCGGCAGCGGAATTCCCGTTACCGGCATGAATCCGATCACCATGCCGATATTGACCGCCATCTGGAAGATGATGATCGCCACGATACCCATCACGATGAACGTACCTGGTGGATCCGGAGCCGTCTGGGCATTCTGGATCAGGCGCATCAGGATCAGGAAGTACAGCAGCAGTACTCCCAGAGCGCCTACAAACCCATGTTCTTCGCAAAAGGCGGCAAAGATGAAGTCGGTATAGGGAATAGGGAGGAAGTCTCCCTGCGTCTGCGTCCCCTTCGTCGCGCCTTTGCCCCAGACGCCTCCCGATCCCACGGCGATCAGGGACTGGCGGATCTGGTAGCCGGAGCCCTTCGGATCGTTATCCGGATTGATGAAGTTGGTCAGGCGGGCTTTCTGGTAGGGCTTCAGCAGTTTCCCGGTCCTCCACACGCCACCCACCAGCAGCAGAAATCCGAGGATAAGGATGGCCGCCTGCTTGAACCGAATGCCGCCCAGGAACAGACCGCAGATCAGGATCGGCGAGTAAGTGAGGGCCGTTCCCAGGTCAGGCTGCTTCAGCACCATCAGCATGGGAATGCCCACCAGGAGGAAGGCCTTGCCGATGTCTTTCCATGTCAGATCTCGCCCGCCCAGGCTCCAGAAATACCGCGCCACCGCCACAACCAGCACCAGCTTGATCCATTCGCTCGGCTGAAAATGAATGCCGCCGGGGAATTTGATCCACCGTTTCGCTCCAAGCACCCTGGTGCCCACCGCCGCCACGGCGATGAGCGCAAGAATGCTGGTGCCATACGCCCAGGGAACAATCTCCAGCAACTGGTGGTAATCGATCAGCGAGACGATAAACATCAGCACCAGGCCAACGGCGAGGTACTCAAGCTGCTTCTTCTCAAAGCCGTGGAACTTCGTGTGCATCGTCGCCGAGTAGATCTCAAGGACCGAGATCACGCTCAGCAGGAGCACGAAGCCAAGGAGAACCCAGTCAAAGTCACGGAACGAAGAAAAACGGCGCATGAATCAGGCAATTTCAGTGTAACGGTATCTCAGCGGCAGCATGAAGGCAATGAACGGCCTCCATACTAGTTCGTAACAGGCTGTTCTTTCTTCGCGGCATTCCCCAGTGGCGTAGCCGGCTTCGGAGCTTCGGCAACCTTCATCAGGTTCCCGGCCTTTTTCCGCTGTTTTTCCACGAAGGTATTCACCACCTGCGCACCTAGCTTGGCAGAGTTGGAACCCCAATCGCCGTTCTCCCACAAAACGGCAACCACGATGTCCGGGTTCCGCCGTGGAGTCATCCCTACAAACCACGCATTGGGAACTGTCTTATGGCCGCCGCCGCTCCTGGCGAGAGCCGCGTGGCTCATCACCTGCGCGGTTCCTGTCTTCCCGGCAAAGTCCACGCCTTCCAGATGCGACGCCGCGGCTGTCCCGGAATTCAGGGTTTCGGCCATAGCGTCGGTGATGATCTGCCAGTTCTCAGTCTTGAGACTGACCTGCTTATCGCCGCTGCCTGAATAGGTATCGAGAATCGCCTGTTGATACTGCTGCGAAATCTGGCCGTCCAGAATGACATGCGGCCGCTTCAAAGCTCCACCGGAGGCAAGGCCGCTCAACGCCCGCGCAAGCTGAATGGGCGAGGCCTGAACAGCGCCCTGGCCGATGCCGACCGAGATCACTTCACCGGCGTACCACTTGTCGTGGAAGTTCTTCAGTTTCCACGCCGTTGATGGCATGGTGCCCGTAGCCTCGTCCGGAAGATCGATGCCCGTTTTCTGGCTGATGCCGACGGCGGTCGCATACTTGGCAATCGTATCGATCTGCAGCCGTTCCGCCAGCGTGTAGTAGAAGGTATCGCAGCTCCAGGGAATGGCATGGTAGATGTCCACACCGCCGTGGTGCTTATCGCAGGCAAAGAAGTGGCCGAAGAAGGTGCCGCCCCCGGCACAGTTCACGTGCATATCCTGGGCGACTCCCTCTTCCAGGCCGGCATAAGACATGATGATCTTGAAGGTGGACCCCGGCGCGAGCTGTGCCTGGATGGTCTTATTCATCATCGGGTGGTCGGGATCGTTCAGGATCTTGTTCCAATATTCCTTCGTCAGCCGCACCGCAAACTGATTCGGGTCATAGGTGGGACGGGAGACCATGGCGAGGATCTCGCCCGTATGGGGATCCATGGCAACGATGGCTCCAGTCTTGCCTTCCAGCGCCTTCTCTGCGGCCATCTGCACGTCCAGATCGATGCTCAGCTTGAGGTCCTTGCCGGGGACAGGATCCTGCTGGCCGAGCTGGCCGACCTCGTGGCCCCGGCTATCGACCACCACGTCACGCGATCCGTCCGTACCGCGCAGGACGGCGTCATAGGTCGCTTCCACGCCCGATTTCCCGACCACGTCGCCGGCCTGATAGAAGGCATACTTCTCTTTGTTCAGGTCGTTCTCGCTGATCTCACCCACATACCCGATCAGGTGCGCGGCAAAGCCTCCATTGGGATAGAGACGGCGCTGTTCGTCCAGGGTCTCCAGCTCCGGCAACTCATTGCGGTGCGCCTCAATAAACGCAACCTCGTCCGGGGAAAGATCCTGCTTGAGCGGGATCGGCTGATACTTCGGAGCAAACTGATAGCGGCGCAGCACATACTGGATCTGGTCGACAGTCATGTGCAGGCCCTGGGCAATCATGGGGAGGTCAGCGTCCCAGTCACGTGCAGGCTCGCGCAGCAGGTAGCAGGAGATGGAGGCATAGTTGTCCACCAGCAGGCGGCCTTCGCGATCGAAGATCTTGCCCCGCGGCGCCATGATGGGAACCTTGCGGACGCGGTTCTGTTCCGCCAGCACGCGGTAGTTGTCCGCACTGACGACCTGCAGCCGCCACAACCCCGCGAGCAGCACCACCAGAAGCAGGGCGACGACATACTGCACCGAGTTCAGCTTCAGCGGGGAGACCTTCTCCTCGCGGGCTGTTAGCTTCTCGTCCTCTATCATCGCTTCCGCTCCAGATCTCTATCTCTTCCTACTAGAGCATTTTCCCTGTTGCTGGGTAGCCCGAAAATGTCGTGCAGCGGCGTTTTCATTGGGGGAAAACGCCCATAGATGCGGTAGCCCTACTCTACTACTACAGGGAAAATACTCTATGCGCGCTGTTTCGCGTAGTCCAGAAGGAAAAACAGCGGAATCGCCACCACCGTATTCACTCCCGCTCGCAACAGCTCATGCAGCCAGCGCGTCTGCACATTCGCGTCCCGTAACAGCCACTGATAGATGACCAGCAACATCAGGCTCTGCAACAGGCAGAAGCTGAAGTTCATCACGACGCGCGTTGCCAGCGCATCCACATCCACCCGCAGGCTGATTGACGCCGCCACATATCCCACGACAGCCTTAACCATGCCGTTGATGCCGATCGGCTGGTTCAGCAGCAGGTCCTGCAACACGCCAACCAGCGCCCCCGTCATCACGCCCGAGATCGGGCTGCGCCGCGCTACCGCGAAAAAGATCACTACCACCAGCGGCAGGTCCAGAATCATCAACCACGGCGCCAGCTTCGGCAGATAGGCCCCGGCAAACACGGCAACCAGCGGCACCAGAAGACTGATCGCAGGATGAAAGACGTGCTCATCCATCTCCCGTCGGGAGCTGTACATCCTTCCCAGGGCGGCCATTAGTGCTGGTCACCGCCTGCTTCTGTAGACGGAGCAGGGGCAGCATTGTCATGACGCGCACCTGGGGTCAGCGTTGCAGCCGACGGCGTAGCGCCGGGACTGTACGTGTCCTGGCGGACAGCCGGCGTGGGGCGTGGCAGAGGAGCTTCCTTCGCATTCTTTACCGCTTCGTCGGGAGTCTCGGGCTCCAACTGGGGTAGATGCTCTCCGCGCGCTCCGGTCTCCGGCTCATTCTCCGTGGCAGCTACCTGCTCCGGAGCGACGGCACCCTTCTCCATGACGACCAGGACTTCTTCAAGCCGCGCGAGGTTCGCCGTGGGCTTCACCGTCACCAGTGCATAGTTGCGATCCTGGCCAATGCTTTCCACCACGCCCGCCTTCAGGCCACGGGGGAAGACCTGGTCGCCGCCGCTGGTCAGCACGGGTTCACCAGGTTTGATGCGGCTGTCGGGCAGCACATCCAGAATACGGAGCCGTCCATCGGTCGTACCGCGAAGCACGCCGCGGATTCGTGTTGTCTCCAGCACGACACCGGCGCCGGAGGTCGTATCGCTGATCAGCAGGACCTGCGCCGAGTGCTGAAAGACATCACGCAGTTTGCCCACAATGCCATCCGGCGTAATGACCGCCATATCCGGCTTCAGGCCGTCTGCGATGCCCTTGTCGATATACAGCACGCGCGACTGCTCGCTTCCGCTGGTGCCGATCACCTGGGCCGCAACCGTCTTCGCGATGTACTGCTGCTTGAATTCGAGTAGTGCCTGCAGCCGCTGCCCCTGGCGTGCATCCTCTGCCATGGCGGCCTGGTACAACCGCATGCGGTTCAGATCGTTCTTTAATTGCTCGTTTTGCCGGCGGACATCCCGCAAGTCGATGTAGTTGTGCCAGATCCCACGAATCCCCTGGCCGGTCGCACGGAACAGGCGCTCGAAGGGAGAGACCAGGGCCACGGCCCAGTACCGGAAGACGCGGACGTGCTTCCCATCCTCACGCGAGCCATAGTCGGGCCGCCGCACCTGCACTGCCAGACCGATGGTGAACACCACCAGCACGGCAATCAGTACGAGAGCATTTCTATACCTGGCAAAGAACCCATCCATGACGTGAGATCCCAGCCCGTGAGGGGCCGTCCTCTTGACCTCGACTAAAGCATTTTTCCTGCAGATGTAGTGTAGGGCTTCTGCATCTATGGGCGTTTTCCTCAATGAAAACGCCACTGCACGCCCCCTCACGGGATACCCAGCAACAGGGAAAATGCTTCTAGTCGATAGAAATCTTACGCAGCAGCTTGAAGTCCGAGAGCATCTTTCCAGTGCCCAGAACCACGGACGCCAGCGGGTCGTCGGCGATGGAGACCGGCAGACCCGTCTCCTCGCGGATCCGTTTGTCCAGATTCTTGATCAATGCTCCGCCACCGGTCAGCACGATACCGCGGTCGCTGATGTCGGCAGACAGCTCCGGCGGCGTACGTTCCAGCGCCACGCGGATAGCGTTCATGATCGTGGCGATCGATTCGCCCAGCGCTTCGCGAATCTCCGAATCATCGATCGAAATGGTCTTCGGAACGCCTTCGATCAGGTTGCGGCCCTTGATCTCCATCGTCAGCGGCTTGTCCAGCGGATACGCCGAGCCGATCTCCATCTTGATCTGCTCCGCGGTACGCTCGCCGATCAGCAGGTTGTACTTGCGCTTGAGGTAGTTCATCACCGACTCGTCCATCTGGTTGCCGGCCATGCGGACCGAGCGCGAATAGACGATACCGGCCAGCGAGATCACCGCGATATCCGTGGTTCCGCCGCCGATGTCCACAACCATGTTGCCGCCCGGCTCCGTAATCGGCAGACCTGCACCGATTGCGGCCACCATCGCCTGTTCGACCAGGTAGACTTCGCTGGCCTTGGCACGATAGGCGGAGTCCTCAACAGCACGCTTTTCCACCTGTGTGATCTCAGAGGGCACACCGATGATGATGCGCGGATGCACCATGCGCTTGCGGTTATGCGCCTTCTGGATGAAGTAGTTCAGCATCTTCTCCGTCACCTTGAAGTCGGCGATAACGCCGTCTTTCATCGGCTTGATGGCAACAATGTTGCCCGGAGTACGGCCAAGCATCTCCTTGGCCTCTTTTCCCACAGCCTCGACCTCGCCAGTCGACTTGTTAATCGCGACGATGGAGGGCTCGTTGACAACGATTCCCTTCCCGTGGGCATAGACCAGGGTGTTTGCGGTGCCCAAATCGATTGCGAGATCGCTGGAAAATAGGCTGAAAAGAGAACGGAGGCTTCGCCCCCGCGATGTACGCTGCTGGAAACCGTTTGACGACATTTTGAAGCTGAAGTCCTGATCCGTAGATTAGTTCCATTGTAAGGCTACAAAATCAGCTTTGGGTCTGAGGAACACAATAAAACCGCGGCCAATCGAACGTATCCGCACCATATCGCGAACAAGCCTAAGAAAGCACATCTACTGTCAAGGTGTCATCAAAGGCGGCACGGTGTGGCCCGGTTGATATCCTTAATCGGAAAGTGAGTTGTACACCATGATTATTGGCGTCCCCAAAGAAGTGAAGGACCACGAAACGCGCGTCGGCATTACCCCCGCCGGCGCACGAGCCCTCACCGAAGCCGGCCACAAGGTGCTTGTGGAACACAACGCCGGCGAGCTCTCCGCCTTCTCCGACGACGACTATCAGAACGCCGGAGCCGAGATCGTTGGCTCCGCCTATGACACCTGGAGACTCGCCGATATGGTCGTAAAGGTGAAAGAGCCCGTCGAAAAGGAGTACGGCCATTTCCGCGACGGCCTGACGCTGTTCACCTATCTGCACCTGGCTCCTCTCAAGGACCTCACCCAGAAGCTGCTGGACAAGCAGGTCACCGGCATCGCCTACGAGACCGTACGCGACCGCTTCAACACCCTTCCGCTACTCACCCCCATGTCTGAGGTCGCCGGACGGCTCTCCGTTCAGGTGGGCGCCGAGTACCTGACCAAGGCCCATGGGGGCCGCGGTCTTCTGCTGGGCGGCGTTCCGGGCGTTCCCCCGGCGAATGTCGCCATCATCGGCGGCGGCATCGTCGGCACCAACGCCGCCAAGATCGCCGTCGGCATGGGAGCGAAGGTCACCATCCTCGACCTCTCGCTGCAGCGCCTGCGCGAGCTGGATGACATCTTCGGCGGCCGCGTAGCCACCGTCGCTTCTAACAGCTACAACATCGCCCGGGCCGCCGCAGAGGCCGATCTGCTGGTCGGCGGAGTACTCATTCCCGGCGCAGCCGCACCCAAGCTGGTCACCAAAGAGATGGTCGCCACCATGAAGAAGGGCGCGGTCATCGTCGATGTGGCGATCGATCAGGGCGGATGCATTGAAACAGCGCACCCGACCACGCACTCCGATCCCTCCTATGAGGTCAATGGCGTGGTGCACTACTGTGTGACGAATATGCCTGCCGCCGTTCCCAATACCAGCACGCTGGCGCTGACCAACGCGACCTTCCCCTACGTGATGCGCCTGGCGCAGAACGGCGCCGAAGCCGCCATCCGCCAGGACAAAGGCATCGCCGAGGGCGTCAACACCTACCGGGGACACTGCACCTACGGCGCGGTCGCAAAGGATCAAAGCCGCGATTACACCCCGATCTCCTCGCTGATTCAGTAGGTCCGGTTAAGAACATACGGCGCCGCGTGCTTTTGCCCGCGGCGCCGTTCTGTTTCGCTTCTCTATCAACTGGCAATCCCTCCACTTCGATGCTCCACACCGGCATCGCATAATTCATTGATAACAAAACACTTATATCGGAATCAGAACTCGACAGAGAGGGTTTCCAGCCCTTGAGGCCTATCGCCGAATTCTTACCGTAAACTGAGGATCCCGCGGGTCTGTCGTCGTACTGGTAATGCTTCCGAAGGCCGACGTCC
>JAEKKE010000009.1 GCA_019510535.1 Acidobacteriota bacterium | reverse complement strand
CCTGCTGCAGCAGGGAGAGCGAATCGCCCTCGTCTATATGCAGCTTGCCGCCCTCCACATGAAACGACCGCAGCATCGGCTACTGCACCTTCCCTTGTGGACGCAGCTTTTCCAGCTCCACGGCACAGGCAATGGCGTTCTGTGCGGCCAGCTTCAGGTTGTCCGCAGCCAGCCACAGCCACACGCGCGAGACCGGTGCACCGCTGTCTTCAGGCAGGCGCACCAGGATCTCTTTCCGTCCCGCGGCACTGACATTGCTTGGCGGCTCGGCGTCGCCCAGCAGCACCTCGACATGCTCACCTTCGAGCGCACGCTCCAGCAGAGCCATTTCCACCGGCTTCGCAAACTCGAGCAACACACTGATGACATAGCCATGGAAGACCGGGGCATGCACGATCTGCAGTGCCGGCTCAGGCAGGCGTCCTGCTGCCAGCCGTGCGAAGTGTTTGCGGATGCGGTTTTCAGTGATGGACAGCCGCTGCACCGCTCCGTCGCCGAAGACCGGCAGCAGATTGAAGGCTACCTGCGCGTCGTACTGTTCCTTGGGGAGCGACTGGAATGAGAGCAGGTTCAGCGTCTGCTGATGCAGCTCGTCCATCGCCTCCTTGCCCATCTGCGATGCCGGCTCATAGACTACGGCGGCCAGACTCTTCAGCGGAAGGTTCTTCCCTGCCCGCGCCGCGACGAGCGACAGCATCAGCGCCCCCGGATGTGCGGCGATGACCGCAACCGTACTGAGGCTGAGCGCCGCACCCGTACCCTTGGCGGCCAGCACCTGCTCCACCCACGGACCCAGTACGACCGTCTCCGGCTGGTCTTCCATGGCATAGCTCAGGTCGACGATGCCCACGCCAGCCTTCTTGGCGAAACCCCAGGTCTCGGACGTCTGCGCGGCAGTGCCGACGAAGAAGACGAGGTCCAGGCCGTCGAAGGCGTCGGCGTCGATCTTCTGGATGAAGCTCATCTCGTCTTCCGTGGCCTCCAGCGTTCCGGCCAGCTCTTCATGGTCCAGCAGACGCACATCGGCGGCAGCCAGCACGCTTTGCCCCAACTCTTCATGCAGGTCCTTGCCTGCCAGGCTCGATGCGCCGGCCACGCCGACGTGATACACGCGTTCTTCCATCTTGATTTCCTTCCTGTTGCCGCTACGATGCGGTCTGTGTACGGCGGCGTCGCATCCATCCATAGCTCACGCGCGAGAACAGACCGTACACGGTATAGCTGAGCGCCAGCGTGATCAATGTAATCCCCGACCACAGGAACAGCGGCACCACGGCCAGCGTCAGCAGAATCAGGAGCCGGAACGGATGCCCCCGGCTCAGGTTAATCTCTTTGCCGCTCCAGAAGCGCCAGCGGCTCACCATCAGGAACCCGACAAACGCAACGAACGACAACCACACCAGCGCGATCCAGATATTGTCGATCGGCTGGCCATCAAAGCAATGCACTACAGAAGCCACAACTCCGGCCGCAGCAGGAATCGGCATACCGACAAAGTACTTCCGGTCTGGCCGTCCAGGATTCTGCGGCTTCGGGTCCTTGGTGATGTTAAACCGCGCCAGGCGGCTGGCTCCGCAGATAAGGAATAAAAAGCAGATGAACAGCCCCAGGTCCATCACCTTCTGCCGGAAGACCAGGTTGCCCACCACGGGCAGCATGCGGAATCCCCACAGATAGGCCAGAATGCTGGGCGCCACGCCGAAGGTGATGACGTCGGCCAGGCTGTCCAGTTCTTTGCCGAACTCGCTGGCCGTGTTGGTCATGCGGGCGATACGGCCATCCAGAGCGTCGAAGGGCATGGCGAAGGCGATAGCGATCGCCGCGCGGTCGAAGTACCTGGCGTCTCCGGTTGATACCGCCTGCAGGCTCGACATCACGGCGTAGTACCCCACGGCGATATTGCCCGCGGTGAACAACGACGGAAGAACATACATGGCGCGCCGCGGCTGCATAGGGCGGCGCTCGATCAGCTCATCCATCAAGCCTCCGAAGCAACGGGCATCTCCGCCAGAATGGTCGATCCGCCCTTCACCCGCGATCCTTTTTTGACCTTCAGCACCGCATCCGAGGGCAACAGCACATCCACACGCGACCCAAACTTGATGAGGCCGATGCGCTGCCCGCGCTCAACCTTGTCGCCAACCTTCAGATTGCAGACAATGCGACGCGCCAGCAGACCGGCGATCAGCTTGAAGCTGACCTGGTAGTTGGGGTTTTCCACGACGACAAGAGTCTGTTCGTTGACGAGCGACGAGTCCGGCGACAGTGCATTCTTGAACAGGCCGGCGCGATGGTCGACCTGCGTTACCCTGCCTTCGATCGGCGCACGGTTGACATGCACATCGAAGACGCTGAGAAAGACACTGATGCGCAGGCGCGTGCCGGCGCCCGTCTCGATCCATTCGGCCTCGGTTACCTTGCCGTCAGCTGGAGAGACAATGACTCCCCTGCCCTGCGGGATCGTACGCGAGGGGTCGCGAAAGAACCAGAGAAAGAACACCGCCAGCAGAACCGGAATCACTGCCAGCCAGGGCCACCCGGTCAACGAGAGAAGAACCGCAACGACACCCAGGCCGAGCGCATACAGAAAACCGTCACGCACCATAAAGTTCTTCCGATTATAGAGCCGTGGGGAGAAAAGAGGATTTAGGGGGCAGCTTGACTGCCTTTCAAGCTGTCATCCTGAGCAACGCGAAGGACCTGCTTTCAGTCCCCACCACTCATCTCTGAAGGTGGTAGAGAAGCAGGTCTTTCGCTGCGCTCAAGATGACAAACATAAAGCAGGTCTTTCGCTTCCTACTCCATCCAGCAAAGCTGGACGGGGACCCCGTTCGCTCAAGATGACAACTAAAGATCCCGAGCAGCCTGGAGACACACCGAGGGCGCGAGGCCTTACAACCCGGCCCTTACTGCCGGCTCAAAACCAAGACGATGCTCCGCAGCTCCGGAAAGAACCTAGTCCGTCCGGAGATGCTCCATGGCATCCTTCAACTTCAACTTCATCTTTTTCAGGCGAATCTCTTCCCATTGGTCAGCCGGCGAAAGCAGCGGATTCAGGAGGAGATGGTCAAGACGTTCAGAGTATTGCGCGTGTTCCATCTGTAGCCGGGTAAGCTGCTCATGACGAAACGACGCCTCGGTGTGCGCAGGAAGCATGAAAACCTCCGTCCAAACTGATGCCTAAGGACTCTACTCCTGTCCTTTTTCCACGGCAACTGCCTCTTGTGGAAACTGAAGGGACATCAAAACGGCGTCCTCGACGGGGTCGCGATAGTACCGCCGCCGCAGCCCTTCCTCCTGGAAACCAAGCCCCTGATAGAGCGCCCGCGCCGCCCCGTTGCCAGTCCGGACCTCCAGCATCAGCCGGATCGCTCCGGCGGCCTGGGCCTCAGCCAGCAGATACCGCAAGAGCCCATTCCCCAGGCCATTCCGGCGATGGGAGGGCGTCACCACAATCGCCTCCAGCTCGGCCACGACCTCACCGGGAATCCGCAGCAGCGATGCCACGGCGTACCCGGCAACTTCCCCATCGGTCTCGGCGATCACGACGATGGCGTCTCCGGATAGCAGCCCCAGCCAGTGAACCTGAGTCCACTCGGGCATTCCAGGCGTTGCAGCCTGCAGATGCTGCAATGAGGCCGCATCCCGCTCCTCCGCCCTCCGGATCACATTTGCCATAGAGAAATTATCGCGAATCACCCACACGGGGTGGTCACTCCCGTTTAGAGGAAGTACACACTGGGTGCCCCATATCTGCAAAGCAGATGTGGGAATATCGCCACGACTTTTTCCCGTAACCACCAACCTGGGTGCCCCACATACGCGAAGCTTATGTGGGAGTATCGCGCGAAGCGCGATTCGTCTTTACCCACTTTCCCTACCCCGGTGCCCCACCTCGCAACGCTAGGGTGGGCAAGGATTTCTCCGCTACCCTTCACCCCAACCGGCAAAGCTTGCTGGGGACCCCGATCGCTGCGAAATGACAAAAAAA
>JAEKKE010000008.1 GCA_019510535.1 Acidobacteriota bacterium | reverse complement strand
ACAGGGATCTTTTTCGGCGCTACCGTGATGTTCATGGGATATACAACTCCATTGACCGTTACGGACTGATAGAGGAGATCGTTGTTAGGCTTTCTCTGCACCTGCAGCGTGACATGGTTCCAGCCCGTCTTCATGGTGCATGGAATAGACGTCGGAACCCATTTGGCCTCGACGTTATTCCAGTAATCCCATACGTTGCCATTGAGGTGATTGCACTCCGTTCCCCATTCCATCCCCAGCCCGGCGGCATACATGTTGACGTCGAACTCTTGTAACTGCGTAATGTCCCAGTTGGTGATGTAGACATCTGCGTCATAGATGAAGTTGTTGAGTGTCGGAAGCAGCGTGTGCCTGTCGTCCGTAAGCCCCATCTTATTGCCCTGGCCAAGTACGGGATTGGAGAAGAGGACGGCGGAGTATGGGACTGTACCGCCAAGATTGAACTGGGTGGCGTTACCGCTCCTCGATGGTGCGCTCTGATGCTGCTTCATCGACCAGGTGACTCCGGTACAAGGAGCATCGCAGATGTCATAAATGGGTGGCAATTGCCCCCACTGATTCCATCCTGGGGCAGCCTGCAGGTTCTTGAGCGTTGTGCCCGCCACTGTAACCTTGACGGGCGTTTTGGCATAGCCGCCGCAGTTGTCCCACTCCTGAACCACGGTATTTTGCTGACCCAGGCCAAGGGTAATCGGCACATTCAAGGTGGAGCCGGCAGCCGTATAGAGCAGCTTGTCGTTGGCAAAGACGCCGATGGCGGCGATGCCCTTGGGGCAATTTGTGGTTGCGCTGGCCACAAACATCGCGGGGGTTCCGACGGTGCTGTTGTTCGTGGGGGAGGTGACGGTGACGCCCGCGGTCGGAGGATAGGTCACGTTGATGGAAGCAGTGCTCGAACCGCCGCAGTAATTCCATTCAGTGACCACGATGAGATGAGATCCGGGTGTCAGTGCCACGGAGGTGTCGAGTTTAATGCCCGCGACTGTATATCTCAGGCTGTTATCGACGTACACGCCCATCGACGCAATGCCTTTCGCGCACGGAGTGGTCGCTGTGGCAGCTACACGGGCAGATGAGCTGACGGTCGAATTATTGACGGGAGAAGAAACCGCAACTGTCGCGGAGGCGGGTACAACATAGATGACACAGAGAAGCAAAGACGCCAGGAGCAGGGATCTCATGGTGCAAAGTCTCAAAACAGCCCATTTGCGGGCCATCATTCTAAGGGAGTGCTCAGGAGTGCTCGCCTGGCAAAATCAGTATCGCAGGCAACCCAACAATGATTTTTGAAGTCAAAGGCAAAAAATCTTTGGGTTGTCCCGTTTCGGGATATGGCGGGAGGCCCAACGGGCGAAACCGTCGGGTTAGTGCGTGAGCGGAGGAGCTTGCAGCGCCTCTGATAAACGCCTGACCACCTGATCGGTGCTCAGCACCAATACCGCGTGCTTCTCTCCCTTGTCGGAGAAGTGCACGCCGCGTTCGACCAATATGGGATGAAATATCGTGGCGATCCCTGGATGAATCTGCAGCAATACGTAGGGGTTTTTAAAGCAAAGCCCGCCAGCGTGTTCGCAGATACCGGTTCCAGTACATCAGCAGACCGGTGATGCTCAGGACTGGCAGGGAAAGCCCGAGCAGGCACCACAGGATCTTTACCGGCAGACCCCACAGCGTGCCGAAGTGGAGGGGATACGTCAGCCACAGGAACCAATCGCCGAGAGACTTGTTCTCTCCGTAATGCCACACAGTAAGTGGTTTGCCGGTGTGGCCGTCGAAAGTGTCGATGTCGCGCAGGCTGAAGTCGCCGGGACTGCGGCGATCGATATAGAGAGTAATGTTGCCGCCGGGCTTCTCCGGCAGGCCGATGCCGGTCAGGTATCCCGGCGAGACCACCTGCTGATGCGCGATGATCTCTTCCATCTTTGCAACAGCGGTGCCTGTCGAAAATTCGGGGGACGGGGGCTCAGGAGTCTGAGGCTGCTTCATCCCGACCAGAGGCGAGATGACATTCACCACAGCAGCGACCCTGACCGGGAACAGGAAGTAGACGGCGGTGATGCCCCACCAGCTCACAATCAACAGCGTCCATATGCCGATGGCGTTGTGGGTGTCGTAGTTGATGCGCTTCCATCCACGGCGGAGCGAGACGAAGAGACCGCGTGTCCACAGCCTGATGCCGGGCCACCACAGAACGGCTCCGGTGATGGCGAGCACCAGCAGGCCGATGCCGGCCGAGCAGTTCACGATGAAGCCGGTCTCGCCCATCAGCAGGTTGACGTGCAGGTCCAGCACGTAGTCGATGAAGAGCTTGCGCTTGCTTTGATAAGGAGTACCGGTGGCCGCGTCCGCGAAGATGGTGTGGTCTTTCTTCCGGTCGTCTTCGAAGTAGAGCGTCCAGCGCGGGTTCTGCGGCTGCGGCGGTGAGATGAAGGTCAGCCGCCATCCTGGGAAGGATGTTTGCGCAGTGGCGATGACGGTGCTGACGGGCGCGACGTTGTTCTTATCAAAAGGGACACGCCGCATGCTGGCCTGGCGAATCTCATCCTGAAAGACCAGCGTCGCTCCACTCAAGCCTATAACGATGACGTAGAGCGAGAGCAGAACGCCCATCCAGAGATGGACCTGGAAGAGTGCCCGGCGCAGCCAGAGCTTTCGTGGATGGTGAAGAAGAGTAGTGATCATCATGAAAGAGTTGTTGTCAGACGGTTCGAACTTCGCTCAGGTGTCCATATCGTTGGTCTTATGACGTCCGACAATATGGGTGGGAGCAGCGGGGTCCCCGGCTAGCTTTGTTGGCTGGGGTGCTCAGCGGGCTTCAGCCCGCTGATTTGTGCCACATAAGACATCGGGCTTTAGCCCTGGGCCTTCTCTACGGGGAGGCCTAAGGCCCAGGGCTAAAAGCCCATTCATTTTTAGAGTCGATAGACCGCGGGCTAAAGCCCACGGCTCCCACCGATTCGAGCGATGCTCGAATACCCATCTCCCTCAGGGGACATGGGGCACTCAGTTTCTTAGAAGTTCCACGAGACCGTGCCGCGAATTACGCGGGGCTCGCCTGGCTTGACGTAGAGGTCGTTGTACGAACCGCTGTAGTAGCGCTTGTTGGCGAGGTTGTTCGCGTTGATCTGCCACATTGCTGGTCCGCGGCGATAGCTGATGGATGCATCGACCAAGCCGTAGCCAGGAAGCTGGAAGCTATTGGCAAGATCTCCGGACTGGTTAGTGAAGTGGCGTCCGCCTGCGCCGAAGGTCAATCCGCGAACCTTACCGCGCGGAATCTCATAAGTCGTCCAGAGGTTGAACAGGTGCTTCGGAGCGTCCAACGTCGGTGTCCCCGCGGGCAGAGTCGTATCGTGCGTGACCTCGGCGTTGATGTAGGAGTAAGCAGAGGTCACGTTCCAGCCCGCGAGCGGATGCAGGGTCGCTTCCAGCTCGACGCCGCGGCTGCGCTGCTGACCGGTAACGAGATAGAAGTTCGCATGTGCAGGATCGCTGGTGGCAACGTTGTTGCGGTTCAACTGGAAGACGGCGAGTGTGGTGAGCAGACGCCCTCCGAAGAAGGTCGACTTGGCTCCGCCCTCCCACTGCTGTCCGCGCTCCGGAGAGATGAAGTGCCCGCTGGCGCTGCCGTCATAGACCATGCCCGACTGCGGCATGAAGCTCTTACTGAAGCTCCCGTAGATCGACGTGGATGGAATGAACTGCCAGGTGACACCAAGGCGCGGCGTCAGGCCAGTGGAGTTCTGGTTAGGCGATCCCTTCGACTCGTTCTTCGCGAAGTCTACGCGTCCACCGCCGGTGATGGTGACGTGCTGCGGCAGACGGATGTGGTCTTGCAGATAGATGCCGGTGTACTGCGTGACCGTATTGCTGCTGGTGTAGAGCTGCAGTGCGCGATAGGGGTTCGCTCCGTACTTGGGGGCGTAGAGATCCAGCGGCTCATACTGCGACACATCGCTGAAGTCGATGGACCAGCCACGTGAGTTTGCAGGGTTGCGATAGAAGTCCACGC
>JAEKKE010000134.1 GCA_019510535.1 Acidobacteriota bacterium | reverse complement strand
CTCCGGAGCAGTTGCGCGGCACTGCGGAGATCCGCAATGTCGATATTTCGGTAGCAGGACTGGCGTTCAAGACCGAAGCTCCAATGCGGGCATCTCTGGAGAATGGAACGGTGCGGCTGCAGCCCGTTCACATTACGGGATCGGAGACAGATGTGCGCGTCGAAGGGACGGCCCAGATACTGGGCGTAACGGACCCGAAAGGCGGCCATCTCGACGCGAAGGCTAGCGGAAATGCGGATCTGGCGGTGTTACACACCGTACAGCCCAGCATTCTCGCGAGTGGCGGGGTGACGTTCACCGTATCTGCTTCAGGAACCACGCAGACTCCCGTACTGACCGGCCGCGTCGAGATGAAGAATGCCAACCTGGCGTACGAAGACATCCCAAATGGCCTGAGCAATATCAACGGCACCTTGGTTTTCAACCGGGATCGGCTAGAGGTGCAGTCGCTGACGGCGACCACAGGTGGTGGACAGTTGCGGCTGGGCGGGTTCATGACCTACCGGAACGGCTTCTACGCGGATCTGACCGCGACGGCAAATGCGGCACGCGTCCGTCTCTATGGCGTCAGCACAACGGCGAACACCAGCCTGCATCTGATCGGCAACAGCAACTCGATGCAGTTGAGCGGCGATGTGCTGATTACGCGTTTCGGCCTTAGCGAAGAGTTTGACTTTGCCCAGTTTGCCGGCAGCGGCGCTGTTTCAGCTCCGCCGGATCCGGACGCCACGACCAACAAGGTCCACCTCAATATCCGCGTGACCTCATCGCCTCAGCTTGACTTCCAGAACTCGTACGCCAAGCTGGCAGGTAAGGTCGACCTGCGCGTCGTGGGTACGCTGGCGGTTCCTTCCGTGCTGGGACGCGTGTCGATTACCGATGGCAGTGCAAGCTTCGCAGGTGTGCAATACCAGTTGCAGCGCGGCGATGTCTACTTCAATAACCCGGTGCGAATCGATCCTGTCATCGATTTGGATGCGACGGCGCGCGTCAGCAACTACGACATCACCATCGGCCTGCATGGTACGTCGACCAGCCTGAAGCCAACCTATCGCTCGGAACCACCGCTCAGCGAGGCGGACATCTTCGCCCTGCTGGCTTTGGGAAGAACCCAGGAACAGGCCCAGATCTACCAGGAGCAGCAATTGCGGAGCGGAACCGATCCGACGACCTCGGCACTGCTTGGAAGCGCACTGAATGCGACCGTCAGTAACAGGGTATCGAAGCTGTTTGGTGGAGCGGGAACCGTGAAGATTGACCCCTCTTATACCGGCGCCGTGGGCAACTCGTCGGCCCGCATCACGATTGAAGAGCAGCTATCGCGGCAGTTGACGGTGGTCTTTGCCACGAATGTGAACTCGTCGGCACGACAGTTAATTCAGCTTCAATATCAGGTAAACCGGAATAACGCTGTTGTCGCCACCCGCGATGAGAACGGTGTTTTCAGCATCGTTTATAAGATCCGGAAGCGCTACAAGTAATATGGGTACATCTATTTACAGGACCCTGGCTTCTAACAAGATATGAGTACGTTAGCGTTGTTGAAGAGGATGCGGTTTACGAACGTTGTCAGCGCCCTTGGATTAGCGCTGGCGGTAGCGATGGGCATTGCCGGAATCACCGCGCATGCGCAGGGCAAGAAAGAGTCTGCCACCGGCGCCAATGATGCCCAGATTCTTCAGGATCTAAAGGAAAAGCTCAGCAGCAAACGGTTCGGCGGTGTGAAGCCCGACGTGAACCGCGGTGTGGTCACCCTGAGCGGCTCGGTAGACCTCTACAGTTCCAAGGCCGATGCGGATAATCGTGCTCATCACGTGAAAAATGTGCTGGCTGTGCGCAACATGATCGAGGTTGCCAGCAGCAGCGAACTGACTGATGTACAGTTGCGCGACAAGTTGGCGGAGAAGCTTTCATACGACCGGGTCGGCTATGGCACCACCGCATTCAATTCCTTCACTATCGGTGTGCAGGATGGCGTGGTCACTCTCGGCGGCGTAGCGTATGGCCCGATGGACCGCGATTCGGCGGTGAGTCTGGTGTCGAACTATCCGGGTGTGAAGGATGTTGTGGACAACATCGAGGTCGCGCCCCTCTCGCCGAATGACGATCGTATCCGCATGGCGGTGGCGCGTGCGGTGTACGGCTTCCCGTCGCTGAATAAGTACTCCATTGACCCGGCCAAGCCCATCCGTATTGTCGTGGTGAATGGCAATGTGACGTTAGCGGGTGTCGTGGATACGCAGGCGGATAAGGATACGGCGGGAGTCCGCGCCAATGGAGTGGCTGGGGTCTTCAAGGTGACCAACGAGCTGCAGGTCGCGGGCGCGGCGAGCCCGGAACAACGTTAGAGCAGTTCCCTGTAGGCGCAGTGCAGGGTTCCCGCATCTATGGGCGTTTTCCGCAATGAAAACGCCGCCGCACACCCACGTTCGGGATATCCAGCACCGGGAAAACGCAGAAAAATACCGGCCAAACCGGAATAAGACCGGACAAACTACAATAAAGGCGTGCAGGGAATCTGGCGCAATACGGCAGTCACACTTGAGATGATCAAGTGGGAACACTCCATCTTTGCGCTGCCTTTTGCGCTGACGGCATCGGTGCTTGCCACGGGCGGTATTCCGCCGTTGGCGAAGCTCGGATGGATTGTCGTGTGCATGGTGGCGGCGCGCTCCGCGGCAATGGCTTTCAACCGTTTGGTGGATGCCGAGATCGACAGCAAGAACCCGCGCACGGCAATGCGCGCCATTCCTGCCGGTCTGTTGAGTGCGAAGTTTGTGGGCGGGTTCGTGATTGTGAGCTGCGCGCTGTTTGTACTCGGCGCTGCGATGCTGAACGGCTTGACGCTGCTGCTCTCGCCGGTCGCGCTCGGTGTTGTGCTCTCGTACAGCTATATGAAGCGCGTTACCCGCTGGAGCCATCTTGTTCTAGGGCTGGCGCTGGGCATCGCGCCGTCTGCTGCGTGGATAGCAGTTCGCGGATCATTAGACCCGCGGATCATTGTGCTGACGGGTGCCGTTCTGCTGTGGGTTGGTGGTTTTGATGTGCTGTATGCCTGCCAGGACTTCGACCACGACCGCCGTGTCGGGTTGCATTCGGTGCCCTCAGCGTTCGGTGTGGAGGGCGCCTTCTGGATCGCCCGCATCATGCACGCCGGCATGCTGGGTCTACTGGCGTGGCTGGGAACACTGTTCTCGTTCGGTCCGGTGGCCTGGGTAGGTATCGGCGTGGTGGCTCTGCTGCTGGGCTACGAGCACGCGATTATCTCGCCGAAGGACATGCGGCGCATGAATGCTGCGTTCTTTACCTTGAACGGCATTATCGCGGTGTTGTTTATGAGCTTCGTGGTCGCGGATGTGCTGCGGCGATAGCTTGGCGGGTTTATCAGCGTAATTTTTGATTTGTCATTTTCGCAGCGAAGCGGAGAAATCTGCTTCTTGCCCCATTCACGAGTTCTCCGGTTGCAAAAGCACCGGCCGCCTGCATTCGACGAAACGTGTGCGTTGGGTTAGTGCGCTCTATACCAAAGCGCTTGCCGTCGACCTCAGGTGCCTATTCCTATGCGCAGACGATAAGCCGTAGAAAAGCGGTTCCCTTTACCCAGCCAACAAAACTGCCCCTCGATCCTATTGCTGGCGCAAAAAATAACGACCCGGCGCAGGGCCGGGTCGAAGGGAGTTGGTATTGCCTCTTGTTACGCTGAGCGGCGAATGTTGTCGCGGCGCTCACGCTGTTCGTCTTTGATGTCGTCGAGTTTCTGGTTCACTTTATCTTTGGCGTTTTCGGCTGCATTGGTGATCTTGTCGCGCATGCTGGTCGCGTGGGTCTCAGCCTGTTCGCGACGGACATCGGCTTCGGTGCGGGTGGTCTTGTGAACCTCGGCGGCCGTGTCCTTGGCGTTGCCCCAGGCTTCCTTGGCGTGACCCTTGAGCTGATCGGCGACGCCGGAGTTGGCAAGACGCTCATTGCCAATGGCTTCTCCGACACCTTCCTTGACCTTGCCCACGACCTGATCGATTTTTCCACTGACATTGCTCTTGTTCATGATGAAGACTCCTTGGTTGGTCGTGCGTTCTGGAAGGGAGGCGCAACCCGCCGTTAGAGCGGATTGCGTCCCTGAATCAAACGAATAAGCAGCGCGGCTACGGCCAGAAAGAGCAGCAGATGTATCCATCCGCCGAGTGTGTATGTACTGACCATGCCGAGCAGCCAGAGAGCGAACAACACAATCGTCAAGAAGAGCAGCATTCGTTCCTACTCCTTCTTCCGGCTTACGCGAATGCGTTTCGCAGGTAGTGTGAAGTCAAAGCGCTGAGCGTCGGCCGGCAAGCAGGTTGAAGATCAGCGAGATAACGGCGAGGACGAGCAGAATGTGAATCCAACCGCCGAGCGTGTAGCTGGAAACCAGACCGACGAGCCACGCAACAAGAAGAATGACTGTAATTGTCCAGAGCATTGGAGGTCCCTCCTGGATGAAATGCCCCGCAGCCGGGCGCGGGGGAAATCTGTGTAACGCGGACGTTACGTGAGAGTAAGTTGCCGGATAGACTTTGAACGTTGCCAGAATTTGCAGGGGAATTTCTCCTGGGTCATAGTGAGCACAAATGGAAAAGGTTGCTTTGCGAGTTGCAATTCAGGGTGAGCGTGGATCGAACAGCCATGCCGCAGCAATGAAGATGTTGGGAGAAGGCGTAACTATCGTGCCTTGTGCTCTTTCCGTGGAGGTGGTGGAGCGCCTGGCGGCGGGCGACGGTGTCGATACCGCCGTGCTCCCGATCGAAAACACACTGCACGGCTCCGTGGCAGAGCATTACGATCTGCTCTTCAACCACGACCTTCGTATCGAAGGAGAGCTGCTGCTGCGCATCCTGCACAATCTGATGGTGATGCCAGGTGTCACCCTTGAAGAGGTGAAACGGGTACTGTCGCATCCGGTGGCGTTGAGCCAGTGCCGTCGCTGGCTGGCAGCCCATCGTGAGCTCGACGCGGTTCCGTTCTACGACACTGCGGGCAGTGTGAAACATATGATGGCGAAAGGCGATCGCACCACCGCTGCCATCGCCAGCGCTCCCGCAGCGCCGGAGTATGGAGCCGAGATCATCGAGGCAGGCGTTGAAGATAACCCAGAGAACTACACCCGTTTTCTTCTGCTGAAGCGTAAGGCAGATGCGGTCAATATTCCGCAGGCGAACAAGCTCTCTCTGGCTTTTTCGGTTGCGCATCGTCCAGGCACACTGGTGCAGGCGCTGCAGGGGCTGGCAGAGGCTGGCGTGGACCTGACCAAGATTGAGTCGCGGCCGGTGCCGGGGAAGCCCTGGGAGTACCTGTTTTATGTGGACTTCCGCTTTACCGGAGAAGAACAGGCGGAAAAAGCAGTCGCCAGCCTTACGAAGAGCTGCGACCTGGTGCGCGAGATGGGACGGTACGTCGCAGCGAGTTAGTTCTCCGTCGGCATCTCGACATGATCGACAACGAGGACCTCAACTGGGCCTTTGCGTTTTTCCAATTTCAGACCAAGCTGTTCCTGGATTGCCGTGAAGATGGACGGCGGAGGATCAGGGATTGGCTGACCGTTCAGCTTCATAGGCCCTTCTGGAGGCGTGAAGTTGATCTCCATGTCGTATCTGCCGCTAATCCCACTGGAGTCGACGACCGGCTCATTCAGGCGCTGGGCAATCAATCGTGCGAGTTGTTCCACCGTAGCGCCCTGCGCACGAATCCTGCCGTACCCGTTGTCTGAGTGAAGACCGTCATTCTGCGTGGGTTTGAGTTTCGGACCATCCTTGGCCGGTAGGAGAGCGTAGCTCACCATCTCTCGGTTCTCACGATGACAGGTGAGGTGAAAACGTTCGGCGAGCAAAGCCTGCACCATCTTGGGTTTCTGTGCCCGGCGGAGGTCGATGGTTTGGGCTTCGAAGCGTGTCTCGGACTCTTCGTCCAGCTTGGCGTCGATATCGAAGGTCGCAACGCTGACCTTGTCCAGGGTTCCCACGATCTGCGCTTGCGGCATCCCGTAGGCAAATTCCAGCAGGCCTTTCATCGAGACGTTCTGAGTCTTGAAATTGCCATTATCGGAGGAGCTCCAGATATGGGACCGGCCATCGCCAACACTTTTGTTCTGCTTCACCGAGGCGACGTCAAAGGCAGGCGGATTGGGCTGGGTTTGCATGGGTGTCTGGGCCGGCAGCAGTGTGCCTGCGGCCGCCAGAAATGCAACGAAGAAGCTCCGGATGTTGCTCATGCCGGGAACTTTAGCAGAGTTTCCGCTCAGTGGATCACCTTTCCAGCCGATAAGTCATCCAACGGAGGGTGGGCCGGTTTGCGACCAAACCAGTTCTGCGGCATCTGATATGAGAAGATTTGATAGAGGTTCACTCACATGGGCGATTTTGTAAGCGTTATCCGGCCCAACGCCGGGGAAAAGAAGGAAGAGCCGCAGAGCAAACGGGTCGTGCCGGTATTACCGGTGCGGGATACCGTTTTGTTTCCGCACGCCGTCCTTCCTCTGACGGTGGGGCGAGAGAGCTCGATCCAATTGATTCAATCACTTGGCGAGGAAAAGACAATTGTTGTGGTCGCCCAGAGGGATGCTCGCAACGATACCCCTCAGCCGAGTGATTTGTTCGAAACCGGCACCTTGGCGACCGTACACAAAGTTGTCAAAATGCCGAATCAAAGCCTGTTTGTCTTTACGGAAGGCAATGAGCGTGTGCGTCTGGGCAAGTTCAGCCAGCTGCAGCCGTTCATGATGGCTGAGGTGGAAAGTCAACCGGAGCCGGAGCCAGAGAAGACGTCCGAGCTCGAGGCCATGCAGCGCAATGTTGTCAGCCAGTTTCAGCAGGTAGTGCAGGCGTCCCCGACGCTTTCGGACGATCTGCAGACTATCGCGCTGAATATCGACGATTCCGGACGTTTGGCCGACTTTGTCGGTAGCTCGCTGCCGTTCCTCACAACGCAGGATAAACAGGAGCTGCTGGAAACCAACGATATCGCCGAGCGGCTGGAGCGCCTGAATAAGCATTTGGTGAAAGAGGCCGAGGTCCAGGCTCTGCGCAACAAGATTCAGAGCGAGGTGCAGGACTCCGTCCAGCAGAGCCAGCGCGAGTACTACCTGCGCGAGCAGATGAAGGCGATCCAGAAAGAGCTGGGCGACGCCGACGACACACAGAAGGACATCCAGGAGCTGAAGGAGAAGATCGAAGCTGCCGCAATGCCGGAAGAGGTGAAGAAGGACGCCCTGAAGGAGCTTGGCCGCCTGCAGCGGATGAGCCCGATGGCTGCCGACTATTCCTTGACCCGCAACTACGTCGAGTGGCTGGCCGTGCTGCCGTGGGCCAAGACCTCCGGCGGAGAGGTGGATATCAAGAAGGCCGAGGGGATTCTGAACGAGGATCACTACGGTCTGAAGAAGGTGAAAGAGCGCGTTCTCGATTACTTGGCGGTGCGCCGGTTGAAGCCCGATATGAAGGGGCCGATCCTGTGCTTCGTTGGACCTCCGGGCGTGGGTAAGACCTCGCTTGGACGCTCGATCGCGAAGGCGCTGGGACGGAAGTTCTCGCGTATCTCGCTTGGCGGCATGCACGACGAGGCCGAGATCCGTGGACACCGCCGGACGTATATCGGTGCCCTTCCGGGACAGATCATTCAGCATTTGAAGCGGGTAGAGGTAAAGGATCCGGTCTTTATGCTCGATGAGATCGATAAGCTTGGTCGTGACTTCCGCGGCGACCCGGCGAGTGCACTGCTCGAGACGCTTGATCCGGAACAAAACAACACATTCCGGGACAACTATCTCGATCAGCCGTTCGACTTGAGCAAGGTCCTGTTTATCGCAACTGCCAACCAGCTCGATACGATTCCGGGGCCCTTGCTCGACCGTATGGAGATCATCGAACTCACCGGTTATACCGAGGAGGAGAAGGTCAACATTGCACAGCGCTACCTGATCCCTCGCCAGGCGAAGGAGAACGGACTGCAGGAAGGACAGTTGGAATTTCCTACCGAGTCCGTCGCGATTGTGGCGCGGCACTATACGCGTGAGGCGGGTGTCCGCCGCCTCGAACAGCTTGTCGGCACCCTTGCCCGCAAAACAGCGCGCAAGATCGCCGAAGGCAGTGCGGAGAAGGTTGTGATGACACCGGAGGTCGTGCAGGAGTTCCTGGGCGGCTACAAGGTCAGGGTCGATACCGAGATCGCCGAACGCACAAAGCGTGCCGGTGTGGCGGTAGGCCTGGCCTGGACGCCGGTGGGCGGTGACATACTCTTCATCGAAGCAAACAAGATGAAGGGTAAGGGGCACTTCCACATCACCGGCCAGATCGGCGACGTGATGAAGGAGAGTATGCAGGCGGCAATGACCTGGGTGCGCTCGAATGCAACGTCGCTGGAGCTGGATGAGGATGTGCTGAAGGACATCGATGTCCATCTGCACGTTCCGGCAGGCGCCATCCCGAAGGATGGACCTTCCGCCGGTGTCACGATGGCGACGGCGATCGTTAGCCTGTTGACGGATAAACCAGTCCGTCCGCTACTGGCGATGACCGGTGAAATTACGCTGAGCGGCAATGTGCTGCCGGTAGGCGGAATCAAAGAGAAGTTCCTCGCGGCCAAACGGGCCGGAGTGAAAGACGTGATTCTGCCGGTGGATGTGAAGACTAACGTCGACGAGGACCTGACCAAGGAGCAGACCGACGGTATGACCATCCACTACGCGCGGCGCATCGAGGATGTCCTCGCGATTGCGCTTCCTTCAAACCAGAAGGAAGCCCAGATCGATGAGGCTCTGCGCGAGGCTGTTGTCTCGCAGGAGAGCGCGCTGACGGCCTAGAGCATTTTCCCTGTAGGTCTAGAGTAGGGCTTCGGCATCTATGGGCGTTTTCCGAAATGAAAACGCCGCTGCATTCCTCTTCCGGGATACCCAGCAACAGGGAAAAGGCTCTAATCCCATCGCAGATTCAAAGGGCGGCTTCCCAAAAGAAGCCGCCCTTTTTGCGTTTGGGTATCATCGCTGCACGGCGATGATGCGGCACCTTCTGGTCTGCGGGGTAGTGGGCGGCGTGGCGATTGCGCTGTTGCAATGGAGCCAGTACCGGTTCCTTGTCGTGGACCACTCGGTGGAGATCTATGGCGCCCTGGTTGCGGCGATCTGCTCGGCCTTCGGAATCTGGCTTGGGTTGAAGCTGACCTCGCGACGCCGGCAGGTGGAGGTGCGGGAGGTGCTGGTACCGACCGAGGCTCCTTTCGTCCGCAACGAGGAGCGAGTCGGCAAGCTTGGCATCACGCCGCGCGAGATGGAGATCCTGGAACTGGTTGCGGCTGGCCTGAGCAACCGCGAGATCGCAGAGCGTCTGTTCGTCAGCGAGAACACGGTCAAGACGCACTGCAGCCGGCTCTTCGGCAAGCTGGGGGCGGAGCGCAGGACGCAGGCGGTGCAGATGGGAAAAGAGATCGGCATTCTGCCGTAGCCCGCTGCGTCACCCAAAGGTACGATTTCGCTGGAAAACCAGAAAATCATCCGAAAGAATGACGACACCCGCAAGGGTGACAGGCGATGGTGAGGAGGTATTTGACTCCTTGCTGAGGGAATAAGAGATGAAGAAAGTCATTCTTACATTTGGTCTGATCGCGGGCGCCATCTCGGCGTCACTCATGGTCGTCTCCATGGTTTTTGCCGACCGGATCGGGTTCGACCGTGGGTACGTGGTCGGTTATACAACCATCGTGATCTCTTCGCTGGTGATCTTCTTTGGGGTGAAGTCATACCGGGACAACGTCAGCGATGGAACGGTGACCTTTGGCCGTGCGTTCCTGGTGGGGCTGGGCATCGCAGTGATCTCCTGTGTCTGTTATGTCGTGGCATGGGAGATTCTCTACTACAACTTCATGCCTGACTTCATGGACAAGTACGCGGCATACCAGGTGGCGAAGCTCAAGGCCTCAGGCGTAGACGCCGCAACAGTCCAGAAACAGCTGGACGGTATTACCAGGATGAAGGTGCTCTATGCCAACCCGCTCTATAACGCAGCGATGACATTTCTGGAGCCGTTCCCGGTCGCCCTGCTGGTGACGTTGGGATCCGCGGCGATTCTGCGACGATCAAAAGCTACCGTTCCGCAAAGTGTCTGAGAGTAGAGAGTCAGGAAAGGGACCCGCCTTCGCGTACCCTTGGGGTATGCAGGTGCGGGTCTTATATTTTGGAGTGCTGAAGGAGTTGTTCGCCTGTCCGTCAGAGGACATAGAGGTCGAAACCGGCTGCAACGTCGGAGAGCTCCGGAAGGTCTTTCACGGACGAATGCCGGAGCGGGCGTGGAAGTCGATGGCAATTGCGGTGAATCAGGAGTACGCCGGCGACGAGGTCCTGTTGTTCGAGGGCGATGAGGTGGCGCTGCTGCCGCCGGTCAGCGGCGGTGCTCCGGGTGATGCGTGTCGGAGAAGATAAGCCTCTCGCCGCAAGGCACCGTCTAAGATGCAGGAATCATGCAAATTGCCATTGTCCGGGAAGTGATTGACGCAGGAAACATTACCGCCGAGCTGAAAGCGGGGGCGGACGGCGCCGTATGCGTCTTTGACGGGATTGTGCGCGACAATACGCGCGGCCGCAGGACGCTGTACCTGGACTACGAAGCCTATGAGGAGATGGCGCTGAACCAGATGCGCAGCCTGGCCGAGGAGGCGATTGCGAAGTTCGGTGTGCGCGACATTGCGGTAGTGCACCGCCTGGGACGGCTGTACGTCGGCGAGAGCAGCGTGTTGATCGCAGTAGCGAGCGCGCATCGCGGAGCAGCCTTCGATGCCTGCCGGTGGCTGATCGACACCCTGAAGAAGACCGTGCCCATCTGGAAGAAAGAGCAGTTTGAAGACGGCGCCGTATGGGCCGACGGGGAGCCCTTCCCCGAGGAGATTGTGCGCGGGTGAAACTTACCGCCGCCATGTCGCTGGGTGCGATGCTGCTTCTTGGAGCTCAGGAGCCTGTGCAGCAGCGGCCGGGAGATATCCCGGTCGTACGCGTGAACACTCGTCTGGTCAACGTTGCTGTGAACGTGACCGATGAGCATGGAGCTCTGATCGGCGGCCTGGAGCAAGACCAGTTCCGGGTGCTGGAGGATGGCATGCCGCAGAAGATCGCCATCTTCGAACGCGAGAGCGGAACTCCACTCAGTATGGTTCTGGCGTTGGATACCAGTGAGAGCATGGTGCGTGACGACCGGCTTGCCCGGGATGCGGCGAAACAGTTCGCGCGGACGATGCTGCGCTCGCAGGATGAGCTGGCCGTAGAGGAGTTCTCGGACGCGGTCAGCGAGGTGGTGCCGTTTACCAATGAATTGAAACGGGTGGAACGCGGCCTGAATCATCTCGACTACGGTCCATCCACCGCGCTGTATGACGCGGTGTATCTGTCGGCGCAACGCCTGGAAGATGCAAAACGCGACGCGACGAGAAGGCGTGTCATTGTGCTGGTGACCGACGGTGGCGATACGGTGAAGGGGGCAACCTATACGCAGGCCATGGAGCAGGTACAGCGCGCCGGGGCGATGGTGTACTGCCTGATCATTGTGCCGATCCGTGCCGACGCCGGCCGTAACGTAGGGGGCGAGCACGCCCTGATGCAGATGTCCGAAGACTCCGGCGGGCGCTACTACTATGTCGACGATCCCAAGGACCTGCAGAAGGCCCTGGATAAGGTCTCGGAAGACCTGCGCTCGCAGTATGCCATCGGCTACTACGCGCCTCCGGGCAAGCCAGGGGGCGAGAGGTTGCGGTCGATCCGTGTCGAGATGACACAGCCGGAGCTGGCTGGGCAGTACAAGTTGCGGTATAGGACCGGGTACTACCGCTGAAGTGGCCGGAAGCCGATTCAATATCCGATTCCGGACTGACAGGTAGTATGTAGGGTATGCCGTTCTCCAATGGAAAGCGTCGTCATAAGTCGCCCCCGCCGGGAGAGACCGGGCAGGAGGCGTTGTACCTGAAAAGCCTGAGCGAGCGCCAGGTGCCCGTTACGGTCAAACTGCGCGACGGGGAACGTGTGAACGGTTGGATCGAGTACTTCGACGATACGATGATCCGCCTGACGCGCGAAGGGAAGCCGAATCTTTTCATCTATAAGCAGCAGATTCGCACCATAGCCGAGGAGCGCCGCAGCAAGCCGCGCAACGGCAACCGTGAGGTGGTGGAGTAATGTCTCTGGAAGTCGCGCAGAAGGCCGCTGAGATCGCCAAGGAGGCCGGGGCACTGCTCCGGAGCTACTACGAGACTGGCATCGCTGCGGAATACAAGGGCGATGTAGACCTGGTGACGGTCGCCGACCGTGCCAGTGAGAAGCTGATCGGCGAGCGACTGCGTCAGGTCTTCCCGGACCACGGCATCTACGGGGAAGAAGGCACGCGACAGGCTCTGGATGCGGAGTTTCGCTGGTATGTCGACCCCTTGGACGGGACAACGAACTTTGCTCATGGATTTCCGTACTTCTGCGTCTCCATGGGTTTGGAACGCCGCGCTCCAGACCTGAAACCGGAGGAAGATGGCGAGTTGGTTGCAGGTGTGATCTACGAACCGCTGCGTGATGAATGCTTTGTCACCGGTAAGGGAGAGGGTGCCTGGCTGAACGGTCGCCGCATCTCGGTCTCGAAGACTCGGCTGCTGCAGGAGAGCCTGGTGGCAACCGGCTTTCCGAGCCATAAGCGCCACGAGAATCCGAATATCCACTTCTACCACCAGCTCACCCTGCGTTCGCATGGCGTGCGTCGGGCTGGAGCGGCGGCAATTGATCTGGCATATACGGCGTGCGGCCGCCTGGAGGCCTTCTGGGAGTTCAACCTGAACCCCTGGGATACGGCAGCCGGCGTGTTGCTTGTGCGCGAGGCCGGCGGTACGGTAACCGGCTTTGAGGGCTCACCTTTCAAACTGGATAGCCGTGAGGTGCTGGCGACGAACGGTCGCATTTCGGCAGAGATGCAGGCGGTGTTTACGGATATGTTTGCCGGGCGCGACCTGGAGCCGATTCCGACTCCGGCAGAGTTCCGGGAGCGGCGCGAGGCAGCGAAATAAAGGCTCGTTTGGGTAGCGCTGGGCAACAGAATTCGTACTGCTTTAGTCCTATATAGAAATGCATTTCGCCTGTATTGGCGCGGGCGAGATGGCTGTTATGATGAACTCACGCGAGACAATCTGGAGGCATGAGTTAAGAGATGGCATACGTAATTGCAGAACCCTGCATCGGCACCAAGGACACGGCTTGTACGGACGCCTGTCCGGTGGATTGCATTCACCCGAAGAAGGATGAGACTGGTCACGCCGAGGCTGAGCAGCTCTTCATCGATCCGGTGGAGTGCATTGATTGCGGCGCCTGCGTTCCGGTCTGCCCGGTGTCGGCAATCTATGCCGGCGACGACCTGCCCGAGAACTTCGCCATTTTTGCTGATAAGGCGAAGACGCACTTCGGCCGCTAAACCGGAGCATCCGGCACATTTGCCGCATACCCCTCTAACTGCCGTTGAGGGACGGCACGGATTCAAGAGAAACGCGCAGCCCAGGGGCTGCGCGTTTGCTTTGTGTAAGACTTTTCCAGCGTGACCACATACCAGACAGAGGCGATTGTGTTGCGGACCTGGCCCTTTGAAGAGGCCGATCTGCTGGTCAGCCTCTTCACGCGTGAGCAGGGAGTGGTGAAGGGCGTGGCACGGCATGCCATGAGGTCGCGCAAACGCTTCGGCGGAGCTCTGGAGCCGATGACCCACGTACGCGCTACCTATGCCGAAAAGCCGAAGCAGGACCTGGTGCGGTTGGACTCATTCGAGATCCTCTGGTCGCCGATGAGCGAGCCGGTGGACTACGCCCGGGTGACAGCTTTGCAGTTTGTGGCCGAGGTGCTGGGAGAGGCGCTGCCGGAGCGCGCGGTGGAGGATGACGTCGGAGCGCGCGGTGGAGGATGACGTCTTTCGCCTGACCGTGGCGACGCTGGCTGAGGTAAAGGTAGGCCAGGTATGGATGCCGGTAACCTACTTCACGCTCTGGATGACACGGCTGATGGGCTGGCTGCCGGAGTTAGGCGTGTGCATCGTCTGCGGTGAGGTACTGCGCGGACAGCCGGTCTGGTTCGCCGCAGGAGCCGATGGCGTGACCTGCGGCCCGCATAAGCGTCCAGGTTCGGCCGCTCTTCCGCCCGAGGCGGTGGCGCTGGCCGAGCGAATGCTACGGCGTCCCCTGGCGGAGTTATTGAAGGAGTCGTGGGGGAAGGCGGGACCTTTGGCAATGGTCCGACGGTTTGCGGTGGAGATTCTGGAGCGGCAGCTGGAAAGACAGATGCGTAGCGCGCGGGTACTGGCGAGACTCTAGTTGCGAGCGAGATCCCGTTGCCCCATTCTTTCGCGAAGCGAAAGGGTGGGGTATCTCGCGACGCGAGACCGCTCTTTCTGCTGTTCTCCTCACGAACGATTTTCGTCGCGTAGCAGTCCATTCGCAGAACCGACGCTATTGTGCCGATCGCATTTCCCTCTCCAGCCTTTGAATGATGTAAGGCGCGAGCGAAGCCTGATCCTGGTTGAGCCGAATTGAGAGATGGACAGCGTCGGGAGTATCACCAGTCAGGATGATGACACCTGTAATGGGCTGCGCGTTTTTGCTAAGTCGTGACATGGTGCCGAGCCCATCGGTGTTGGCCGGTGTCTGGAATTCGACCGTATTGCGGTCAAGGTGCACGAGTTTGTCGGTCTTATAAGGACCATAAACGACATCGGAATCGCTCAGCAGGCCGTCATGTGCTTCTATCAGTTCACGAACAAAGGACTGCCGCTGGGGAAAGACTCGAGCGATGAGCCGGGCTACCTGGAAGCGGCCGGACGTTTCTCCCAGAGACACAGAGATCTGAATGGCCGCACCGGAGAAGCCGTTGTCTGTTCCGGCGAGTAACTTGGCCGAATTGAGTGGAGTGGGCGATATAAACAACGATTCTCCGTTTAGCCAGCCATTCGGGGCGAGCACACCGAGACCTTCCCAGCGGTAATATGCGAGCTTGCCTGCGATGTTAGTGGGAAGCGCAACGGCGACCGGTTCACCGGAAGGTGCGTCCTCTGGTCCCGCCTGTCCATCAGCTTTGCAGCCAACAAAGGGAACATGCACGCTGCGATCGTTCGTTTGTTTCTTCTGTGCCGGAAGAGGAAGCGTAGCGCCTGAGACAAGTGCCAGGAGGATTGTCGTCGTGAAGCGGCTCATACGCGCTCAGTGTCGCATTTCGGCGATCCAGATATTCCAAGCGTAAAGCATTGTGCGGTAGCGAACGCTACGGTGGTATTTCATTCCGCGCAACATGCCGTCTGGCAACGTGCAGCGATCTATACCGCAACTAAATTCCTAAGGACTAATAGCACACGATAAAAAAAATGTCCGCGGAGCAAGTTATGTCGAAGTCTGGCTGTTATGTCGCATGTGTGGCACTTTTATCCCTCGTCACGTTATTTCTTATCGCTTGTGGAGGCGGATCAAAATCCGGTTCCACCTCTGGAATGGGAATGGCTACCGTTTCCATCAGCGATCCCG
>JAEKKE010000133.1 GCA_019510535.1 Acidobacteriota bacterium | reverse complement strand
GATGAAGAGGCCCATGCCATGGACGAAGACTACGTCCGTGCCCTGGCCTACGGTCTGCCTCCAACCGGCGGTGAAGGCATCGGCATCGATCGCCTGACCATGCTTCTGACCGGTTCGCGCTCGATCCGTGACGTGATCCTCTTCCCGCTGCTTCGCCCACAACAGAAGCAGGCGGAAAAGCAGGAACATGGGGAGTCAGCGGAGTAACAGTCGTTGTTGTCATTTGCATTGAGCCCGGTTTCGACCGGGCTCAATGCTTTTAAGGGCGATTCAAACTCGTTCTTTCTATCAATCGTTAGCCAACACGGCTTTTCTCCAACTATCCTTAAGCGTGTGAATATTCTTTTTGTCGGCGATATCTTCGGCTCGGCCGGTCGCCGTATTGTTACCGAACATCTGCCTCACGTCCTTGAGACACACACCGTCGACCTCCTGATCGTGAACGGCGAAAACGCCGCCGGCGGTTTCGGCATTACTCCCGCCCTCGCCGAAGACATCTTCGACATGGGCGCCCAGGTCATCACCACCGGCAACCACTTCTGGGACAAGAAAGAGATCCTCGAGTACGTCGCCTCGGTCCCGTCTTACTCACACGATCGCGCGCGGCGGGTGATCCGCCCTGCGAATTTCTCGCCGGCGACCCCGGGATTCGGTGTCTACGAGGGCGCGCTTTCTGACGGCCAGGCTTACGCAGTCATCAACCTGCAGGGACGGGTCTTCATGCAACAGACAGATGATCCATTCCGTAAGGCCGATGTGCTGCTCCGCGATATTAAGGCAAAGGTCATTTTTGTTGACTTCCATGCCGAGGCGACCAGTGAAAAGGTCGCCATGGGATGGTATCTGGATGGCCGGGTGACTGCGGTTCTAGGCACCCATACCCACATCCCGACAGCCGATGAGCGCATCCTTCCGGGCGGTACGGCCTACCAGACGGACGTGGGCATGTCCGGACCGTACGATTCTGTGATTGGAGTCCAGACAGAGCTTGTCCTGAATCGTTTTCTTACGGGCGCTCCGAGTAAGTTCGAGGCGGCCAAGGGAAATCCGAAAATGTGTGCCACCCTGATCCGCTGCGATGGCGCGACAGGCCGGGCCAACGGCATCCAACGCATCATGCTGGGAGAGTAAACAACTCGCATCGCACCGGCATCAGAAAGAATCTAAACGGTTGACGCTCACCTGTACGATGGAACACAGGTCACATAAGGGTTCTGAAGGATTCTCAGTTTTGAGGCTTGTACGCTCTCTCATTTGCTTTCCTGTTGTTCTGGCTGCCGCCCTGGCAGCTCCGGCGGTGCACGCCCAGATCTCATTCAGCTCCGCCATTGACCTCGCTCTTCGCAACAGCCCTAAGGTTAAGATGGCCGAGGCCGACGTCGCCAAATCCACGGCGGTGCTCTCCGAATCGAGAGATGTCTTTATTCCGTCGCTCAGCGCCGGCTCGGGGCTCGGCTACTCCTACGGCTTCCCTGTCGGCCAGCCGACGCTCTATAGCTTCACAGTGCAGTCGCTGGTCTTCGATCAGTCGCAAAAGAACTACATCCGGGCCGCCCGGATGGGGCTTGAAGCCGCCAACTACGCCCTCGCGGATGCACGTCAGGCGGTCGCAGAAGACACCGCGCTGACCTATCTCGCTCTTGATCACGATCTGCAACGCCTGGACGGATTGCAGCAGCAACTGACCTTTGCTTCGCGGCTGACGGAGATTACCCAGGCGAGGCTCGATGCAAACCAGGACAGCAGGATCGACTTCACCAAGTCCCGCCTTACCGCCGCGCAGGTGCGGCTCGCGCGTCTGCATACCGAAAGCGATACGAACTTCCAACGGCAGCATCTGGCTAACCTGACCGGCCTGCCGGCAGACGGCCTGAGCACGATTCATGACAGCATTCCGCAGCCGCCTGCTCCAGTTGTTGACACACCGGCGGTAACCAATATCCCCGCAATTCAGGCCGCGTACGCCAGCGCGCAGTCAAAGTTCCAGGTTGCCTTTGGCGACTCGCGCAAAATGTATCGGCCGCAGATTGCGTTCGCGGCCCAGTACAACCGCTATGCGGCGTTCAACAACTATCAGGACTACTACCGGAACTTCCAGAGAAATAACTTCTCCTTCGGTATCCAGTTGAACTGGCCCATCTTCAACGCCAATCTCCGCGCCAAAGCGAGAGAATCAGTCGCGGACGCCGTGCGCGCACAGTACGATGCAGACCGGGTCAAGAAAGAGTTTCTCGAGGGCCGGGCAAAGGCTGTGAACGCGCTGCCGGAACTCGCCGTACGCACCGAGATTGCCGCGCTGGACCGGGACCTGGCGCAACAGCAACTGGAAGCAGTGCAGATTCAGCTCAACCAGGGTTCGGGCAATCCGAACGCTCCGCAGCCAACCCCGAAGGATGAGCAGAACGCGCGTATTCAGGAGCGACAGAAATTTCTGGATCTGCTGGATGCTGACCTCGCGCTTCGTCAGACCCAGATCAGCGCCCTGCGTGTTACCGGTCAGCTGGAACAGTGGTTGAAGAGCTCCGTCCGGCTCGACAATACGCTGCCACAAGCTCCGTCAGCGGCAACCTCGAAGCCCTGATTCGCACTCTTACCAGGAATGCGTAAGGTATTTCTGCTCATCATCCTGCTATTGGTAGGAGTGGTGATCTACGGTGTGTATCACGACCGCCGGCTTGATGCTCGTCTGAACCAGGTCTTTCCGCAGGAACCGGAATCCGTCGTCAAGACAGCCATGGGCACTCCTAGCGCGATTAGTACCCCTTGTTCCGCCTATGGAACGACCGTCACCCTTGGCGACTGCGACCATGTCCTGGTCTATCGCTCCTTCTTCTATTCCCTGCATTCGAAGTTCTGGCTCGTATTTGTGGACGCTAAGGGGCTGACCACGGCTACGTCCCGGCAAAACCTTCCTTAGAGATTTCCATGTGGGTGTAATGTGGAGCTTCCGCATCTATGGGCGTTTTCCGCCATGAAAACGCCGCTGCACGTCTCTTTCGGGATACCCAGCAACAGGAAATGCGCTAAAAAGCGGTACCTGCATAGGTTCCATTCGGAGCTTCTGAGACGCCCTGCCCCGGGATTGGGGAGTTTCCCCAGGCCCGAATGGTAAAATCAGGGGTACTACCATGCCGCTGAAAACGCTGTTTCTTAACCCGCCTTCGTTTGAGAATTTTGACGGCGGAGCCAGCTCCCGTTGGCCCGCTACCCGTGAAATCGAGTCGTACTGGTATCCCGTGTGGCTTGCGTATCCGGCTGGAATGCTTGAAGGGTCGCGCCTGCTGGATGCTCCTCCGCACCACATCTCAGCCGACGAAACGATCGAGATCGCCAAGGGTTACGAGTTCCTGGTGCTGTTCACCTCGACCGTAGGCTGGGCCGGCGACCATGCACTGGCGCAGGCCATCAAGAACGCCAACCCCAGCATCAGGATCGCCTTCGTCGGACCGCCGGTCACCACTGATCCGGACCGCGCTCTGAACGAGTGCTCGGTGATCGATTTCGTCTGCCGCCGCGAGTTCGACTTCTCGGTCGTGGAGTTTGCGCAGGGCAAGCCGCTGAACGAGATTCTCGGTATCAGCTATCGCAATGCCGACGGCACCATTCAGCACAATCCTGACCGCCCACAGGTCGAGGACCTCGACCAGATGCCTTGGGCAACCAAGATTTACAAGCGCGATATGGACGTGACAAAGTACAACGTCCCCTTCCTGCTGCATCCCTACATCGCGCTCTACTCCACGCGCGGCTGCCCGGCACAGTGCACCTACTGCCTGTGGCCACAGACTCTCTCCGGCCACGCATGGCGTAAGCGCTCGTCCGACGACGTCGCTGCCGAGATGAAGTGGGCCAAGGAGAACTTCCCTGAGGTTAAGGAATTCTTCTTTGACGACGATACCTTCAACATTCAGAAGGCACGCACCATCGAGCTGTGCGCCAAGCTGAAGCCGCTCGGCATCACCTGGTCCTGCACCTCGCGCGTAACCACCGACCGCGACACCCTGAAGGCAATGAAAGATGCCGGCTGCCGCCTGCTGATCGTGGGCTTCGAGTCCGGCGATCCGCAGATCCTGAAGAACATCAAGAAGGGCGCCACGGTTGAGCGTGCCCGTGACTTTGTGAAGGACTGCCACGATCTCGGCCTGGTCATCCACGCTGACTTCATTCTCGGCCTTCCGGGCGAGACCAAGGAGTCGATCCGTAACACGATCAACTTCGCCAAGACACTGGACTGCGAGACCATCCAGGTCTCCATCGCGCACGCCTACCCCGGCACCGAGTTCTACGACTACGCCAAGAAGAACGGCTTCATCACCAACGAGGTCATGTCAGACGATAGCGGCCACCAGATGGCGCACATCGAATACCCCGGTCTGCCGACCGAGTATGTTCTCGAGATGGTTCATCGCTTCTACGACGAGTACTACTTCCGTCCGAAGGCGGCGTTCCGCGTGATCTGGAAGGCGATCGTGAACCGCGATGTTCCTCGTCTCTACCAGGAGGCCAAGGCCTTCCTGAAGCTGCGTTCGCAGCGCAACAAGGTCGTCAGGCAGAAAAAAGCGGAGAATGCGCTGAAGCAGCAGGAATCCGTCAGCATGAACGCTTAGGCTCAATGCTGCTGTACAACATGAGGCGGGGCTTTGGCCCCGCCTCATGCTTGCCGAAGACAGAAAGATGAACGGATGAGTTCCACCCATCACACACTGACTCCGCAACGCTGGCTGATCCTGATGTGCGTCATGGTCGGAGCAGCGGTCGGCGACTTTTTGCTGGCGCGAGGGATGCAGCAGGTTGGCGTTGTCGATCTGCATCATCTGGGGACGCTGTTTGCCGCCATCGGCAATCCCTGGGTTCTCTGCGGCATTCTGGTGCTGCTGGGCTTTATGGCATGCAACATCACAGCGCTTAGCTGGGCAGATGTCAGCTTTGTCTATCCGGCAACCGCCTTCGGCAATGTGATCACTGCACTACTCTCAAAGTTTTTCCTGCACGAAGATATCTCCAAGTCACGCTGGCTGGGGATCTCGCTGATCGTTGTCGGCGTCGGATTTGTGGCGCAGGGCCCCTCACGGACAGAACATGCCAAGGAGACGCCGTGATCGCTCCGACGTCAGGCAGCGTCTCTGAAGGTCTGCGGATGCTCTTCCTTATGCTGTTCCTCGCCGCCATTCCGAAGAAACTCTTCCACTGCGCTGGAGGGCGCCTCGGCGTCCTGCGGCTGAATGGAGCTCGGTTTGCTAAACAGCGCGGATATCTGCTGTAAGGTAAGAAATGGAATGACCATCGCGCCCTCACCTCTTCGGCAGCCTCAATAAGCTGCTGACATAGCCTCTGACGATCCTGGAGTGTCCTCTGGTTTTCTCGCTGCTATCGATTCCTTCCGTCTCGGCCGGCTCTCTTCATCTTCGTGAGCGTGTAGCCGCGCATCTTCCTGCTGTCTCGCTGCACGCCTGGGTGACGATATGGACCGTGGTCATCTTCGCTACGGCAGGCGACATCCTCATCGCCGCGGCGATGCGCCGCCTGGGAGATCTTGACGATATCCGCGCGAAATCCGGCCTCGGCGGAGCGATTAAGGCCGTTGTCACCAGTCCGTTTCTAGGGGCAGGCATAGGCTGTATGGCAGTCAGCTTCTTTGCCCTGCTCTACGCCCTTTCGGCCGCTGATCTCTCACTGATCGCACCCGCGACAGCGTCACTGACCTATATTGCGACCTCTGCGGGCGCACGGATCTTCCTGAAGGAGCGCGTCGATAAGCGGCGCTGGATTGCCGCTCTCTTCGTCTGCGCCGGTGTTGCCCTGCTTACGCAGTAAGCGCCTTAGAGCACTTTCCCTGTTGCTGGGTAGCCCGAAAGGGTGTGCAGCGGCGTTTTCATTGCGGAAAACGCCCATAGATGCCGAGGCCCTACACTACAGGGAAAATGCTCTAGGCTTCGACCGGTTCCTCACGTTCCATCACATGTCCACTGACCGCTGCTCCAGCACTGTGCGGAAGTGTGCGGACATCTAACAGGCTTAGCAACGCGAGCGCCGCTACGACGTAGAAGGCCCAGCGAAAGTCGATGACCTGCGGAGCTCCGCCGTGACGCCCATGCAGGACCGCTGAGCCGCGAAGCAGAAGCACACCGAAAGCGACTCCGCCTCCAACGGTCATCTGCTGTACGGTGCTGGCAAAGGCAGAGCCGGTACTCATCTTTTCTTTCGGCAGATCCGCATAGCCCATCGTCGTCAGGGACGTGAGCTGCATGCTGCGGCCGAGACCGCTCAGGAAGAGCACGATCAGCACCAGCCAGTGCGGCGTCCAGGGCTGCAGCAGTCCGCACCACAGCAATGTTCCTGCGGTTAGCACGCCATTCCAGAGCAAGACAGTACGGAAACCGAAGCGACGGAGCAACGGAGTCGTCACCGGCTTCATCGCGAGGTTTCCGGCAAAGACAGCCAATGTCAGAGAACCGGACTGGAAGGCGTTCAAGCCGAAGCCGAGCTGAAACATCAGCGGCAGCAGGAAGGGAGCCATGAAGATGGCGACGCGGAAGGCCGATCCTCCCCACATAACGGCGGAGAAGGTGCGGATTCGCAGAACCTCAAGATCGAAGAGAGGATTCGGGACACGGCGAAGATGCCAGAGCGAAAGGACAGCGCATGCCGCCGAGACCGCAAAGAGGATGCCCCCAAGTGTCCAGTTCGCAGGCTCGCGCCCGATAAGCTCCATCGCATAGACGAGTGAGAAGCAAGTTCCTCCAACGAGCAGGAACCCCAGAAAGTCGAACACGGGAGGGCGTTCCTCGTGGGTGTTTTTGACGAGGATCCAGTTTGCGATCAGGCAGCCGATGCCAATGGGCACGTTCAGAAGAAAGATCCAACGCCACGACCAGTGGTCGACGATAAAGCCGCCAAGTGGAGGGCCAAGAATCGGCGCGACCAGCGCAGGCCAGATCGTCCAGGCAATGGCCATCATGATCTGATCCTTCGGGGTCACGCGGACAACCATCAGCCTGCCCACCGGAACCATCATGGCGCCACCAATCCCCTGCAGGACACGCGCCAGAGTGAACTCCCAGAGATTTTGGCTGATGCCACAGAGCACCGATGCCAGCGTAAAAACAACGATCGCGGAACCGAAGACAGTGCGTGCGCCCCAGCGGTCCGCCACCCATCCGCTGATAGGAATAAAGACGGCCACCGCCAGCAGATAGGCAGTCATACCGATGTTCACGTCGACAGCCGCGACGTGGAATGCCTGACCAATCTTCGGCAGACCGGTGGCAATAATCGTGCCGTCCAGATTTTCCATGAACAATGCACCAGCCACCAGTAGCGCCACCATGAGCGAGCGCTGTGAGCCGGTCGAAAACTCTTCCATGCGTCTTATTCTCGCAGGGATGTCACGGTATCACCTGACCGGTCATTTAGTTAAGCTGGTTCTATGCTGCGCATTCCGTATGACGAACTTGTCCGCACTCTCGTTCTGGCTCTTCGCAACCTCGGCTTTACGCCGGCGCGTGCCCAGGAGTGCGCCAATCTCTTTGCCGAAACTACCCGCGATGGCGTCTACACGCACGGAATCGCCCGCTTCCCTCGCTTTGCGAAGCTGATTGAGAATGGCGCCGTTCGTCCTGAGGCATCTCCGACAATGGTCTCCGGCTTCGGCGCACTGGAGCGCTGGCATGGCAACTACGGCCCGGGCAATCTGAATGCGTGGCACACCATGGGACGGGCGATTGCGCTGGCCCATCAGCATGGAATCGGATGTGTGACGATCGGTTACACCAATCATTGGATGCGCGCCGGCACTTATGGCCTGCAGGCCGCCGAAAGCGGCATGATCGGCATCTGCTTCACCAACACCATGCCGAACATGGCGCCCTGGGGAGGCAACAAATCTGTGCTCGGAAACAATCCTCTGGTGATTGCAGTTCCCCGTGCGAATGGGGCTCACTTCCTCATCGACTTCGCCATGTCGCAGTTCTCCTATGGCGCTCTGGACGGCTACGCGGCGCGCGGCGAACAGCTTCCCGTTCCCGGAGGCTTCGACAAGGACGGCAACCTAACCAGCGATCCTAAGGCGATCCTCGAATCGAACCACCCTCTTCCCATCGGCTACTGGAAGGGCTCAGCGTTCGCGATGATGTTGGACGTGGTGGCGGCGACGCTCTCCTTTGGACAGGCCACGCACCAGGTATCCCCCGATCCGCTACGCGAGGCCGGAGTCTCCCAGGTCTTTCTGGCGATCAATCCAGCAGCACTCGGACCGGTTTCCACCATCGGCGACGAGATCATCGCTTCGTTGCATACCGAGCCAAAGGCTAAAGTTCGCTACCCTGGCGAGCGGCTGCCGGCTACCCGGGCTGAAAACATGGAGAAAGGCATTCCGGTCGACGAAGACATCTGGGACGAGACCCGTAAACTCGCCGGCCTCGCTTAGGACCAATCGAAGTTGCCTTTTTGATTTGTCATTTCGGAGTGACCTGTAGGGAGCGGAGAAATCTGCTCCTCTACCTATGACTTTTGATCGTCGCATATTCGCTTTTCTTTCTCCTGATATTCTTAGTGGATGGACTTTCAGCTCTCCACCACCTACAAGCCACAGGGAGACCAGCCGCGTGCCATCACCGAGATCATGACCGGTCTGCACGACGGTGAAAAGCACCAGGTGCTGCTCGGCGTGACCGGGTCGGGTAAGACCTTCACCATGGCGAAGGTCATCGAGCAATCTGACCGTCCCGCGCTTGTGCTCGCGCACAACAAGACATTGGCCGCGCAGCTCTATCACGAGTTCAAACAGTTCTTCCCGAACAACGCGGTGGAATACTTCGTTAGCTACTACGACTATTACCAGCCGGAGGCCTACATTCCTTCCGGCGACCTGTACATCGAAAAAGAAGCCACCATCAATGAAGAGCTCGATAAGCTGCGGCTCTCGGCGACGCGCTCTCTCTTCGAACGTCGCGACTGCATCATTGTCTCGTCCGTGAGCTGTATCTACGGCCTGGGCTCGCCGGAAGCGTACTACGGCATGCTGCTACTGCTTGAAAAAGGTCAGCAGATCCGCCGCGAAGATATCACCAGGCGATTGGTTGAGATCCTGTACGAGCGCAACGAGCACGACTTCCGCCGCGGTACCTTCCGTGTCCGCGGAGACGTGATTGAGGTCTATCCAACCTACGACGAAAACGCCTACCGGATTGAGCTCTTCGGCGATGAGGTCGAATCCCTGTCACAGATCGATCCTCTCTTCGGCACGGTAAAGCAGCGCTATTCTCGGCTACCGATCTATCCGAAGTCGCACTACGTAGTGCAGCCGGAGAAGAAGAAGTCGGCCATGGACTCCATCCTCGAAGAGCTTGCCGAGTGGGAGGCGCAGCTTGAAAAAGAGGGCCGCATGGTGGAGGCGCAGCGGATTCATCAGCGCACACGCTTCGATCTGGAGATGATCAAGTCCGTCGGCTACTGCCACGGCATTGAGAACTACTCACGTCACTTTTCAGGACGTCTTCCGGGTGAGCCTCCGCCGACGCTACTGGACTACTTCCCCAAGGATTTCCTGATCTTCATCGACGAGTCGCATGTCACGGTGCCGCAGTTGCACGGCATGTGGCACGGTGACCGCTCCCGCAAACAGAATCTGGTGGACTACGGCTTCCGCTTGCCATCGGCACGCGACAACCGGCCGCTGCGCTTCGAAGAGTTTGAGTCGCGCACCGGGCAGATCATCTATGTGTCAGCGACTCCCGGACCATACGAACTGACAAAAGCAGAAGGCGTGGTCGTCGAACAGATCATCCGTCCCACCGGCCTCATCGATCCTGAAGTCGAGATTCGGCCGGTCAAAGGACAGATCGACGATCTGCTGGGCGAGATTCGCGATCGGGCTGCTAGAAACCAGCGTGTCCTGGTCACGACCTTGACCAAACGCATGGCCGAAGACCTCGCCGGGTACTACACCGAAGTCGGTGTCCGTTGCCGCTATATGCATTCGGAGATCGAGACACTGGAACGGGTAAAGCTGTTGCGCGATCTGCGCAAGGGCGAGTACGACGTGCTGATCGGCATCAACCTTCTGCGCGAAGGTCTGGATCTGCCTGAGGTCTCTCTCGTGGCTATTCTGGACGCCGATAAGGAAGGATTTCTACGTTCGCAGGGCTCTCTCATCCAGACTATCGGGCGTGCGGCACGTCACCTGGAAGGCCGGGCAATCCTGTATGCCGACAAGATGACGGACTCCATGCAGCGAGCGATCGACGAGACAAGCCGCCGCCGTGAAGCGCAAATGGCCTACAACGAGGAACACGGCATCACACCGAGAACTGTCGTTCGCGCGATCGATGATTCGCTGGCGGTCGTGCTGGAAGCTGATTATGCGGATCTGACGGCAGAAGCCGAAGGAATGCCGGAGTTCGCGACGCAGCAGGAACTGGACACCTACATTGCGAAGCTCGAAACCGAGATGCGCGAGGCAGCCAAACAGTTCGAGTTTGAGAAGGCAGCGAAACTGCGCGACACGATCAAGGAGCTGCGGACGAAGGAGTTTCTGTTCAGCTAGATGATCGACAAATTCGAACGCAGTAGACTCTCGTTGCCCCATTCTTCGCAGTTTTATCGCGAAGGGTGGGGTCCCCGGCGAACTCGTTCGCTGGGGTTTAACGTGGGGTATCGCGCTTTGCGCGACCTCTTTCTGTAGTCCTAAGGTTGATTCAGAAAAGATTGATACGAGGGCTCAGGAAAATAAAGGCCGGGCCCATGTCCCCGAGGGACATGGGGCACCCAGTGCCCTGCTGAGGCCGAATATCATGGGCTGCACCTTTATTCTAAAGATAGCGTGTTGCCTCATATCCAGGTTGGTACCGTTGCACTCATCGATGCTCGTCCGGGAGCAACCAGTTACCTATTCCGCAATCCGGTAGAGACCATCACAGCCTCTACGGTGGAGGAATTGGAAGACCTATTGCAGCGCACCGACAGTGCCGTGTCAAAAGGCCTCCACGCTGCCGGGTATATCGGCTACGAGGCCGGCTATGCCCTTGAGCCCTCGTTGCGGCGTCTCTTATCCCCGCAGCCGTTGGCGTGGTTTGGCATCTACGCCGATCGAGAACGTTTCAGCTACCAACCAGAGCCGTCACAGATCGCGATCGGAGATCCTGCCATCACCATGTCGGCATCGATATTTGCGGACAAGGTCGCGCGCATCAAGCAACACATCGAGCACGGTGATACCTATCAGCTGAATCTGACGACCAAGCTTCAATGGAGTTACACAGCTCCTCCGGAAGCATTGCTCCATCACATCCTTGCCGTACAACCGGTTGAGTTTGGCGCCTTTCTCAATCTTGGCTCAACACAAATCCTCTCCGCTTCGCCAGAGTTGTTTTTTCGCCGCGAAGGAAACCTCATCACGACGCGTCCGATGAAAGGGACCGTACAGCGCGGCCGCAGTCTTGAAGAAGATCGCGAGAAGATGGCCTGGCTGGCGAATGACGAAAAGAACCGCGCGGAAAATCTGATGATCGTCGACCTGTTGCGCAACGATCTCGGACGTATCTGCGCGACCGGCTCCGTTCATGTCGATGAGCTCTTCGAGGTGGAACGTTACTCGACGCTGCACCAGATGACCTCAACTATCCATGGCGACCTGAGCCCCGGAATCAGTTATGCCGATATCTTCCGGGCACTCTTCCCTTCTGGTTCCATCGTCGGCGCGCCGAAGATCAAGACCATGGAGCTGATTCATTCTTTGGAAGAAGAGCCGCGGGGTGCTTATACCGGCTGTATCGGTTTTATCGCGCCTGGCGGCGAAGCATGTTTCTCCGTGGCAATCCGCACCATCACACTGGAAGGCGGTCACGCGACGATGGGGATCGGCGCTGGGATTACGTATGACTCCGACGCCGCCGCAGAGTACGAAGAGACGCGGCTCAAGGGAGCCTTCCTGCAACAGGACGCGCAGCCCTTCCAGTTGATCGAGACCATGCTGTGGGATGGAAGCCGCCTTCACTTTCTCGAGGAACACCTTGCCCGTCTGCAGCAATCGGCCGCCTACTTCGATTTCGTCTGCAATCTCGATGAGCTGCGGCATACTCTCCAGCAAACAGTCCAGACGCTCGCAGGCACACACCGTATCCGCGCACTCAGTCATCGCTCTGGCGACTTCACCATCGAGTCTGTGCCAGTACAGCTCGAAGATCGCCCACTGAGAGTGAAGCTCTCCAACATCCGGACACGCTCGGGAGATCTATTTCTTCAGCACAAGACCACCCGCCGCAAGCTCTACGACGAACAACTTCGTCTCGCGCGCGAGCGTGGCTTCGATGAAGTTCTTTTTCTCAACGAAGAGGGCAACATCACCGAAGGAGCGATCACGAACTTCTTTGTCGAGCGCGACGGGACGCTGTTTACGCCTCCATTGGGAGATGGAGTGCTACCAGGTGTTCTGCGCACCCATCTTCACCCTGAGGAGCTCTCCTTGAAGCTGGAAGACCTCTTACCGGCAGATCGTCTGTACCTTGGGAATTCCGTCCGTGGAATGCTTCCCATCGGGTACCTGGAGCGGTAACCCTGCACTGTTTACAGGGTTTTCACGAAAGCTTCACCTGCCCGCAGTGGGATGCAACACATGCTTGAGCATGGACGTCGTGTGCTCGCCATCCGAACTGACCATCGTAATTCCTGCCAAGAATGAAGCCGCCTACCTGCCGCGTCTGCTGGACTCCCTGTCCAGACAAGATCTGCCGGCAATGCGCTCCGTACCGATCTTTGTTGCGGACGCCGGCTCGACGGACGGAACCGTCGAATTGGCCATGAACTTTGCCGACCGGCTCAATGTAACGGTTATCGCCGGCGGGCTTCCCTCCGTTGGTCGAAATGCCGGCGCTCGGGTGGCCTCAACCCCATATCTCCTCTTTCTCGACGCCGATATTGAACTGGACGATTCGACGCTGATCCGTCGCGCCCTCCGTCTGCTGCGCCGCAGGAGACTTCACTGCCTGACGACCTCGATCCGCTGTATGAGCCGCAACCCCTTCGACCATGCGCTCTACCTGGCAAACAACCTGATGCAGCGCATCGGCTCGTTCACCAAGCCATTCGGAACGGGAATGTTCCTCCTGTTCGATGCTGCCGCATTCAATCGTCTGGGCGGCTTCGATGAATCGGCGCTCTTCGCCGAGGACTATCACCTCACCCGCCAGATCTCTCCGCGACGGTTCGGCATTCTGCGCGGCCATATCCTCACGTCGAACCGGCGCTTCCTCCGCACCGGCCGGCTCCGCATGGTCTTCCTCTTCTTCCGCACCATGCTGAACACGTGGAATGACTCCTACTTCGCAAACGACCATCGCTACTGGGAGACACCGAGCGAAGCGGAGCAGCAGTAGAATCGATTGCTTCTGAGCAAATAAGAAGGGCGGCCGAATGGCCGCCCTCTTCTGTTGGTTGAAGTTCGGTTAGAAGATAACCTTGGCTGCCAGTTGGAGCTGACGCGCCGGCAGGTTAGTGGTGATTGAGCCAAAGCTCGTGCTCCCCACGGCAAACGTGCTATTTGGCTGCACGTAATTCACTTTGTTGAGGACGTTGAATGCCTCCGCACGGAAGTCGAACTTAGACGATTCGCTCCAGAGATCGAAAGCCTTATGCAAACCGATGTCGGCCTGGTAGAACGCCGGGCTGCGCTCGGAGTTACGGGAGACATTGCCCCACGGAGCACTGGTCGGAATGGCGAGATTTGCTCCCGTCAGGTAGCCGTTCAGCGAGGTAGCGGTCTTCACCCAATTGCTCTTCGATGCCGTAATGGGACCACCAGCTGCGGCGTGGCTCGGACGATACGTTACCAGGTCGGTCACGTACAGCGGCGAGGACGACGAAAGCGAGTAGTTCACGTTGATTGGCAGACCGCTGGTCATCGTGTTGATCAGAGTAATCTGCCAGCCACCCAGTGCGGCGTTGGTCAGATAACCGGTTTTGTTACCCCAGTGACGTCCGTGACCGAAGGGAAGGTCGTAAACCACCGACAGCGTATCGGCCACCGGCTGATCATAACCACCCGGACCGTAGTCCTGACGAGGATTCGCATAGTTGACGCG
>JAEKKE010000007.1 GCA_019510535.1 Acidobacteriota bacterium | reverse complement strand
GTAATCGTCACCTTGCGGAAGCGGCGGTCGTGGGCGGGGTTGTTGGAGTAGTAGCCGATCTCATAGAGCGACTTCAGGTCGGCCGCGATGGAGGCGAAGATCTCCTTGCTCGACTCTTTGCGGATGTCGAAGCTTTGCCCGCCGGTGGCTTCTGTCAGATGATCGAGCACGCGCATACCGTAGCGGTCGCGGGCGTTCATCTTCTTCTCTTTGTTCTCGGTCGTGCGTAGCGCGTAGACCAGTGTGTCGGCGCCCTGCGCGGCGGTGATGGCGTCGATCAGGTCGTGCTCGCTGGAATTCTCTTCCCCATCGGAGAAGACGATGAGAACACGGCGGTGTTCTCGCTCCGCCTCCATCTTCTCGGTAATGGAGAAATAGACGGCGTCGTACACAGCAGTGCCCAGCTCACGCTCTTCCTTGGGGCCGATCTCGGGGAAGTTACGCTCGCCTTTGTTGAAGCGGTGGACGCTCTCGATGATCTCGCTGGGGGTGCTGGTCCAGTCGCTGACCAGGCGCAGATGGTTTCCAAAGCAGACTGCGAAGGCGCGGTCGCGCGGCTCCATTACTTCCTTCAGAAAGTCTTCGATCTCGTGCTCATGTTCTTTGACGAACTTATCCTGGCTGCCGCTGGCGTCGACGATCAGCGCAATGCTGAGCGGAAGCTCACGTTGGCTGGCGTAATAGCGTACGGTCTGGTCGATTCCATCTTCCTTGATATGGAAGGCCGCCTGCGGCAAGTTAGTGACCAGCTTGCCTTTGGCGTCGCGGACAGTCAGTGTGGTGCTGATCAGGCGGCTGTTGACCTGCAGCCGGAACTCGGGCTGCTCCTGTTGCCCGTGCGCGGGCAAAACAAGGCCGAGCGCAAGCACGGGAAATAGGTGTCGGAGAGACATGCAGCCACAATACGGCACGGAGCAATGGATGATTCAGAAATCACGAATGCTTCGCAAAGTTGCCGTGCTATAGTTCGTCGCGTATGGTGCGCTTTTTTACGGTCGAACGGGAATATGGCAGCCAGGGAGCGGAGTATGCCGCCGCCCTGGCGGATACGCTGGGTTGGAAGTTGTATGACAAGGCGCTGGTCGACGCCGCGGCCGCGGAGGCCGGGGTAGATCCCAGCCAGGTGGTGGCAGGCGACGAGAAACTGGATCCCTGGTACGCACGTCTGGGGAAGGGTTTCCTGGCCGGGGGCGCGGAACTGGGTTTCCCGCCAAGCGGCACCGACAGCGAACGGATGCTCGGTTACCTGCAGCGGGCAATGAAGCGTGTGGCGGTAGAGGGACACTGTGTCATCGTTGGCCGTGGTGGCTCAAGCTATCTCTGCGGTGAACCGGGAGCCTTCCACGTCTTCACCTACGCCTCCATGCCACACAAAAAGCGCTGGTTCGAGGCAAAGTACCCGGAGCGCGCCCACCGCGCCGAGGAGGAGATTCACGCCTTCGACGCAGCCCGTGCGAATTACGTTCGCCGGCACTATAACCGCGACTGGGCCGACCGCCATCTCTATCACCTGCTGCTCAACTCCTGCATGGGCCTTGACGCAATGGTGAAAGCTACGATTGATGCCGCTGGAACCCTTGGGTAAGTTGGAAGTAAGTGCTGGCGAAGGGCAGCTTGGGTGAAGGTTAAAAGTTGTAAGTTAAAAGTTGAAGCGTTAATGCCTCGGTCGGGAGTTTGTTGTTGCTAGACCCCGCGTGGCCATCCCGAAGATCGCACTGAATCGATTTCCTCGGCGTAGAATCGAATCGTTTGGTTCCATTTCGGACTAGGAGTGAAACTTGGCTGACACGATCTTTGATGTTGCGGTAATTGGCGGCGGACCCGCGGGATACACCTGCGCGATCCGTGCGGCGCAGTATGGGCTGAAGGTGGCATTGATTGAGGCTACCGACAAGATTGGCGGTACCTGCCTTCACGTGGGCTGCATTCCCACCAAGGCCATCCTGTTCTCGGCCGAAGTCTACGATCACTTCAAGCACGCCAAGGAGTTCGGTCTGGAGACCACAGGCGAGGTCAAGGTGAACTGGCCCGCCGTCGTCGGCCGCAAAGCGGATATCGTGACCAAGCACACCAAGGGTCTCGACTTCCTGATGAAGAAGAACAAGATCACGGTGGTGCGCGGATACGGCAAGCTGACCGGCGCAGCCAAGGGCGGCGTGCACACCATCGCCATCGAGGGTGGCAAGGAGTCGCAGGTCCAGACCAAGAATGTTGTACTGGCCACCGGCTCCGATGCTCGTATGCTCCCCGGCTACACTGCTGACGACAAGATCATGACCAACATCGAGATCCTCTCGATGGAGGCGGTTCCCAAGTCGCTTGTGGTCATCGGCTCGGGCGCCGTGGGCGTCGAGTTCGCCTCTATCTTCCGCAGCTTCGGCTCAGAGGTCACGGTGATCGAGGCTCTGCCGCGTATCGTGCCGGCCGAAGACGAAGAGGTCTCCAAGGAGCTGCTGCGCCAGTTCAAGAAGCGCGGCATCGACGTACACCTCTCCGCCAAAGTCGACAAGATCGAAAAGACCAAGAGCGGCGTGAAGGTTGACTTCACCACCAGCGACGGCAAGCCTGCCGCGAAGGAAGCGGAGAAGGTTCTCGTCGCTGTAGGCCGCGCTCCTCGCACCGGCAACGTCGGTATTGATAAGACCAAGGTCAAGGTTGACCGCGGCTTCGTAGAAGTGGATGAGTACATGCAGACGGCCGAGCCGGGTGTCTACGCCATCGGCGATATCGTCATGGGTTTCCCGCAGCTCGCGCACTCCGGCTCCACAGCCGGCATGCTGGTCGCCGCCAAACTGGCCGGCAAGTATGCCAAGCCGATGAAGCGCAACCTGATCCCCGGCTGCACCTACTGCGAGCCGCAGATCGGCTCGGTGGGTCTGACGGAAGCGAAGGCCAAGGAAGCCGGCTACGACGTGAAGGTCGGTAAGTTCCCATTCGTCGGCAACTCCAAGGCAACGATCCTGGGTGCGCACGATGGCTTCATCAAGGTAGTCGCCGATAAGAAGTACGGCGAGATCCTCGGCGTACACATCATCGGTCCGCTGGCCACCGACATCATCGCGGAAGCCGTAACGGCAATGGAGCTCGAAGCCACTGTCGAGTCCATGATGTTCACCGTGCACGCTCACCCGACGGTCGCGGAGGCGCTGCTCGATGGCTTCGCCTCGGTTGAAGGTATGGCGATCAACGTCTAACTGGGAAATATTGGGTGGTCAGAGAGTCCTCTCGACTTTGGGGACCTCTGGCCTTCCCGACGTATTGATTTGTTGTTGCTGTTCTTCACTGCGTTCCAATGAGTGGTTGTGCTTAAGGGCACGGCTTCAGCCGTGCCGTAATGCGGTCAAAAAGGGAGGGGCTTCAGCCCCTGAGGTTATGTTTTCCTCACCCGTCAGAGACCTCAATCTCGTTCCCTTGCGGAACATCGATGCAGTACATTCACCTTCTCCAACTCGGACGCACCACCTACGCTGACGGCCTCGAGATCCAACGCCAGGTAATCGAGGCGCGCAAGCAGAACCGTATCGGCGACACGCTGATCCTGCTGGAGCATCCCCCCGTACTGACGCTAGGCCGCAACTCCCATCGCGAAAACGTCCTCGCCAGCGATGAACTCCTGGCCCGCAAAGGCGTGGAGCTGCATGAGATCAACCGTGGGGGCGACGTCACCTATCACGGCCCCGGACAGCTCGTCGGCTATCCCATCTTCGACCTGCGCGGCGACTGGCCGGGCAAGCGCGGACCGCACCTCGGCCCGGTCGACTATATGCGGATGCTGGAAGAGGTCATCATCCGCGTCTGCCATGACTTCGGCGTGCTCACCCAGCGAGTGAAAGGCCGCACCGGCGTCTGGACCCTCCCCGGCGGCTCGATCCCAGAGAAGAAGATCTGCGCCTTTGGTGTGCACGTCTCCATGGGCGTCACCTCGCACGGCTTCGCGTTGAACGTTACGACTGACCTTCGCGACTTCGACTTGATCGTGCCCTGCGGCATCAACGACCGTGCCGTCACCAGTCTGGAACTGGAGGCGCCGGAGGACCACCAACCTGAGCCGACACTGGCCAACGCGGCCAACTCGGCCGCGCGTCACATGGGCCACGTCTTCCAGCGCCAGATGCTGGCGGTGGACTCGCTACAGGACTTGATGAATATCGCCTAAATGTTCGTTTATCGGTTAGAGGCGGTTTTCGGTGCTGTTTTTCGCGGTATAGAATCGGGAGTTGCAGTGAGCTCCGTTCGCTGAACGCCGCTCGACCTCAGTTTCACTTGTAATTTGAATTCACTTTCTCAAGGATCATCATGCCGACTGACGTAGTCATGCCCCAGATGGGCGAGTCCATCACCGAAGGCACCCTGACCAAGTGGCTGAAGAAGCCGGGCGACAAGGTAGAGCGCGACGAACCGCTCTTCGAGATCTCGACCGATAAGGTGGATGCCGAGATTCCCTCGCCCGCAGCCGGCATTCTGACCGAGGTCAAGGTGCAGGAAGGCGCCACGGTCAACGTGAACAGCGTCGTTGCCATCATCGCGGAAGAAGGTTCCGCTGCGGCTTCCGCTCCTGCGGCTGCTGCCCCTGCAACTCCCGCTGCCGCCGACGACAAGGCTGCGGCCACTGAAGCTACGCAGGAGCCCTCGCAGAATACTGGTTCTGCGGCCCCGTCAGCTCCTGCCGCTGGTCCTGCTGCCGGTCCGGGTACCGACGTCGTCATGCCGCAGATGGGTGAGTCCATCACGGAAGGCACCATCACCAAGTGGCTGAAGAAGGTTGGCGACTCCGTCCAGCGCGATGAGCCGCTCTTCGAGATCTCGACCGACAAGGTTGACGCCGAGATTCCCGCGCCCGCAGCCGGTGTGCTGAGCGAGATCAAGGTGGAGGCCGGTTCGACCGTCTCCATCAATACCGTGGTCGCCGTCATCGGCGGAGGCGCGGGCAAGACAGCCGCTGCTCCTGCCGCCGCACCGGCTCCCTCAGCCGCTGCCCCAGCCCCGGCCGCTCCAGCCGCCACCACCGCCGAGACAGCCGCTGCCGGCGTCCGCAGCTCTCCGCTGGTCCGCAAGATGGCCAAGGAGAACAACATCGATCTCTCGACCGTCCCCGGTACCGGCGCCAGCGGTCGTATCACCAAGGACGACATCACCGGCGTAATCTCAGGCGCAAAGCCCGCTGCCGCCCCGGCTCCTGCCGCCGCTGCTCCTGCAGCAGCGAAGCCTGCTGCCGCTCCCACCCCGGCCGCTGCGGTTCCGGCTCCCGGCACCCTGGAGCCGATGTCGAAGATGCGCTCGATCATCGCCAAGCGCATGGTCGAGTCCAAGCAGACCTCGCCGCACGTCCACACCGTCTTCAAGGTGGACATGACCCGCATCGTGAAGCTCCGCGAGAAGGAGAAGAACAAGTACGAGCAGCGCAATGGCGTGAAGCTCACGTACATGCCCTTCATCACCCGCGCTGTGATCACCGCTCTCCGCAAGCACCCCGTCGTCAACGCCTCTGTCGAGGGCGATGCCATCCGCTATGCGAAGAACATCAACATCGGCATCGCCGTTGCTCTGGACTGGGGCCTGATCGTTCCGGTCCTCAAGCAGACCGAGGAGAAGAGCTTCCTCGGCATCGCTCGCGGCATCGTCGATATCGCCGAGCGCGCCCGCGGCAAGAAGCTGGCTCCCGATGAGATCGCCGGCGGCACCTTCACCATTACCAACGCCGGCATCTTCGGCGAACAGTTCGGAACACCGATTATCAACCAGCCGCA
>JAEKKE010000711.1 GCA_019510535.1 Acidobacteriota bacterium | reverse complement strand
GATGGAGTGCGGGATAGAGCGAACCCTCTTCGACGCGAAGCAGTTCGCCAGAGACGCGCTCGATGTGGAGAACGATGCCGTAGCCGTGGAGGGAAGTATTCTGCGCAAGGGTCTTGAGGATGAGGAGCTCCAGTGTCCCCTGAAGGTCGTTCTTTGCCATAGCGATCTATGCCTCGAAATCTAGGTATGGAGAAGGATGCTACCGGTTATACCTAGATGTCAAGGTTTTGTGAGGGAAATTGGAGTAGCCAATGTACTGGGTGCCCCAGGTACGCGGAGCTTACCTGGGAATATCGAGCGCGAGCTCGATCCGTATCGTTGTGAGTAATACCCGAAATTGAAGAACAGCGGTTTCGTTTGGTTCGAATTGGTCACTCAGCGAGACAAGATTGCCGGAGCCCGAAGATCCCACCCATCCCGTTGGGATGGATGGGGCACCCAGTGTGTGGGTTAGTTGAGTGGCAGGTGCACCGCAGGCGCTGCTTGTTTTACTGTCGAGATATTCAGGCCAACGAGAGAATCCTTCGCGGCAATTGCGTCTACGTTGACCAGGGGAATGGTCAGCGAGAGTTTGGTATTGAGCGCGGTGAGGAACTGGTTGGCCAACAGAGCATAGCCGGTGTTCGAAGGGTGGATACCGTCCAGGCCGAAGAGGCCGCCGAGAAATGCTGTGGTTGCCGTTTTGCCATTCACGGTGACACCCGCCTGCAGGATGACCTGGTTGTAGCTGTTGACCGCGGCTTGCACTGCTACTACCTCGGATGCGGTGAGGACGTAGTTATCGGCCAGCTTTGCCAGCTTTCCAGCAGCGGCCGATGCCTGCAGAGCTTGCACCCCATCAAGGTTTACCAGGTCTCCGTTTTGGATACCGAGGATCGCAGCCACGGTGGAGGCAGGGAGGCTGGTCAGCGCAGAGACCTGCGCGATGACAGTATTGGCTGGCACCATGTAGGGAACGGCGGTGACGTCGGGAATGTTCGCGACGACCAGGTTGGCCGACGTCTTCGACTTTAAGGTCGTCATCAATTGGGTGAAGTCGGTAGTGAAGCTCGCGAGCGATGTCATGACGGAGGGCGTTCCCTCTTCATCGGCGATGAGCGCGTCGTTGTTGCCTGCCCAGACGATCACGGTGCTTGGCTTGAGCGCGATAGCTTCGTCGAGCTGGGACTTTGTGTTGCCCGAGGGAAATGCGAGGACAAGATTGGTCATCTGCTGCTGGCCTGTCGCGGCGACGGCCGATGGTGTGGTGTTGAGGATGTCATGGAGCAGGTGGCCGGGAACGGCGAGGTCGGTTGGCTGCTCGGTTGGATTATCTCGACCGGTGGTGGTTCCCGATGCGGTGACAATGACGGGAGGAGGGCCGGCCTTGACGAGCTGCAGCACCGCAGGCGCTCCGGGAGGCGCGATCAGCGGCAGGGTGAGGGAGAAGTTTGCCTGCGTGGCGATGAGTGCGGCGTAACCATTCTTCTGCTGGCTATCGAGGAGTGAGCCGTTCTGATAGCCGGCAGTGAGGGAGTCGCCAAGGAAAACGACACTTGCAAAGGGCTTGCTGGTGGAAGAAG
>JAEKKE010000006.1 GCA_019510535.1 Acidobacteriota bacterium | reverse complement strand
TCTGAATCGTCTTCAGGCCGATCACAGGCACGTCGAAGCGCATGTCCTGACGGGGCTTGGCTACCTTGATGACTGTTAGACGGCGGGCCAGCGTAGAAGACTCATCCTCGAGTGTGCGAAAAATCTCCCCGGCCCGGGCGATGGTTGCATCCGTACCTTCCATGGCCTCGATTGCAACGCAGGCCTGGGCGGCGACGACGACCGTCTGCCCAAGATCGAAGCCGGCGATGCCGAAAGCAATCTTTCTGCCGTACTCGATATCGGCAAGCTCCTGCTCATCGGGGTGACGGTTGGTGAGCACGCCCGATTTGGCGAGCAGCGGTTCGAGATAGGCAGTGGAGGAGATCAGCTCGATGCCTTCGTCGCTCAGCACCTTGGCCACGGCGCCCAGAAGCATGTCGGTGTTGCGGGTACGCAGATTCAGCAGCAGCTTGGCCAGCCGCCAGTCTGGACGGATGGAGGAGAAGATCTGCTTGTGCTTCACCTGTCCAGCCATCACGGCGCGGGAGACGCCCTCTTTCTGGAAGGTCTCGATCAGCTTCGAGAGCTCACCGAGGGAGAGCCAATGCACGCGTACACCGGGGTCCAGGGCTGCGAGATCGTTTATTTCGAGGTCGGTCTCTTCCTTGATCGCGGCTACAACGACGGTCAGGCCGTGCGAACGCGCGGCTTCGAGCAAGAGAAAGGGGAACCTTCCGTTCCCCGCGATCAAGCCAAGTTTTCCGTTGCCGCTCTCGCTCACCGAATGACTCCGCGGTGGCTGCGGCCAATGAACTCCGCCAGGTAGGCAACCTTGTCACCGAACTCGCCCGCAACTACCTTCTCGCGGATCGACGCGAGGGCGTCGCTCATATTCAGCTTGGAGCCGACGATCAGCCGGTATGCGGCGCGGAGCTCTTTGATCTCTTCGGGCGTAAATCCACGGCGCTCAAGCCCCACCTTGTTGATGGAGTAGGCATGATTCTCGCGGGTTGCGCTGGTCAGCGAGTAGGGCATCACGTCCTGCGTCGCCATGGTGCCGCCGCCGATGTAGGCGTATTTGCCTACGGCGCAGAACTGATGCACGGCGCTGAAGGCGCCGACGGTGGCGAAGTCTTCCACGACGACATGGCCCGCAAGCGTGGCGTTGTTGGCAAAGATGCAGTGGTCGCCGACATGGGAGTCGTGCCCGATGTGCGCGAAGCACATGAACAGATTGTTGGATCCGATGCGGGTCAGACCGCCGCCACCTGCAGTACCGCGGGAGATGTTCACGCTCTCCCGGATGTCGTTGTGGTCGCCGATGATGACCTGGGTCGCTTCTCCCCGGTACTTGAGGTCCTGTGGAGGAACGCCGATGCAGGCGAAGGGGGAGATGCGATTGCCGGAGCCGATGGTCGTGTGGCCGTCAAGAACGACATGGGAGACCAGGGTGCAGTCCTCGCCGAGAACCACATTCGGACCGATGGTGGAATAGGGACCTACCGTGCAGCTTGCTGGAACAACGGCGCCTTCGGCGACGATCGCCGTGGGATGAATACTCACTCCGCGCCCTCTTGCTTCTTGGTGCGGGGGATCATCTGCGAGGTAATGACAGCTTCGCAGACCAGCTTGCCGTCGACATGCACGGTGCCCTGCATCTTCACAGCGCGGCTGCGCCAGTTCAGTACCTTGGCTTCGATGTGAAGCTGATCGCCAGGCGTAACGGGGCGGCGGAACTTGGCGGAATCGATACCGGTGAAGACCATGAGCTTGTCACTGTGGTCTTCGAACTCGCTGAGCATCAGGATGCAGCCTGCCTGCGCCATGGCTTCTACCATCAGCACGCCGGGCATCATGGGCTGGCCGGGAAAATGGCCCTGGAAGAACTGTTCGTTGCGGGTGACGTTCTTCAGGCAAAGGATGCGTTCCCGCATCTGAAGGTCGAGTACGCGATCGATCAGCAGGAAGGGATAGCGATGCGGCAAGATGGACATCACTTCGTTGATGTCCATAGTGCGCTTCGCTGTGGCAACGGCCTGCGCTTCCGGGGTGGCTACGGTCTCCATAACATCCCCGATTCTACCGAATTTCGTTTTCAGGACCCTCCTTGAGGGCGTGCTTCCAACGCTATTTCTTTCCGACCTTCTGTTTGGCGGCGATGGTCGCCTGGATGTCGAAGAGATCCGGGGAGAGGTTCTGGTTGTACTTCACGTCGGTATAGAACTTCTGGTTCACCATGTCTCCGTTGCGGAAGCGGGTGACGGTATAGGCCGTCTGGATGCCCTGTACGCTGTGATAGCCGTCGTACTCTTCCCGGTCGATATCGAAGTCCTTGTACTTTTCATTGCGGTACTGGAAGGTGCGGGCGAGGGGAAGGTGGCTGTTGGCGTCGAGCTCGATGGTGATGGCGTCGTTTGTCGGCGAGATGACCGTCACTTTGTCGGCGACGCGGCGCTGCACCATGGTGGTGCCTTCGAAGACGACCATCGTTCCGGGCAGCTTGAGCCAGTCATGGATTACGACTTCAATCGAGTGCTTCCGGCGGCGGAAGTAATCCTCGGAGACGTCTTCAGGCAGAGCGACCTTGCCGCGGAAGGTAACCTCGTCGGCGGAGTTGGCGGTGAACATCTGCACGATGTCGCGTTTCTTGGTGTATTCGATGCGCTCGACTTCAGTCTCCGGACCACCGGTCTGGCGATGGAAGTCCCAGAAGACGGTGACGGCGCCGGTAGGCGCTCCGCGGAAGAAGTAGCCGACCTGGCCTTCCAGCAGCCAGTCGCGGCGGTTCAACCAGCCGTCGCCGCCGAGTGCGATCACCATCTTGTCGAGCAGATCGCGGGCCTTCTGCTCGCCGGAGGCATCGGTGGCGGACGCGGCCTGCGCCTTCACGACGGAAACACACGGACCGGCGAGGGTGGCGACGAGTAAGGCAGTGGCAAACCTGGTCTTCAGGCGCATTCAGACTCCAAGGAAAGGTTAACCGACAAGTACCGCGCCGCCGTTGACGTTGAAGATTTCGCCGGAGACGAAGCCGGCCAGCGGCGTGCAGAGGAACAGGATCGGACCGGCGATCTCCTCCGGCCGTGCGGCACGGCCCAGGGGAATGGTCGCCAAATACTTGGACGCGGAAGGGCCGTTCAAGGCTTCAGCGCTCATCTCGGTCTGCACCCACCCCGGGGCAACGCAGTTGGCCAGAATGCCCTGAGGCGCTAACTCCGACGAAAGGCTCTTGGTCAGCGAGAGAAGCGCGCCTTTGCTGGCGGCGTAGTCGGCGTGGAAGGCCTCACCGCGTTGTGCGGCGGTGGAGGCGACTAAAACAATATGTCCCCGGGTTCCGCCGGCGTCAGGTTGCTGAGTCTGCATCTGTGCAGCAGCGGCGGAGACCAGGCCGAAGATGGAGTCGAGATTGACGCCGATGGTGGTACGCCACTGTTCGTCGGCCATGGAGGCGATGGGTTGGTCATGCGGCGGCCAGATGCCGTGATTGGCGACCAGGATATCGAGCCGGCCAAAGGCGCGGACAGCGGCCTCGACCAGGGCACGTCCGTCCTCGACGGTGCCGAGTTCCTGCTGGACAGGGCAGGTGTCGTCGGCGCCGCACTCCTCGACGAGTTGTGTGGCGCGAGTGGCGGCCGCGCGGTAGTTGAAGACGACCTGCGCTCCGGCCTGACGGAACATACGGACGGTGGCTGCGCCGATGCCGCGCGAGCCGCCGGTGATGAGAGCGACTTTGCCGGAGAGCGAGAGGGTTGGGGCTGCCATCGATTGTCATGATAGCGGGATCGAGAGATTTGAGTAGCCACCAAACCGGGTGCCCCAATCCGTGGTGGGGTAAGCCCTTCCGGTAAACTTAACCCTTGATGGCAACGCTTAAAGCACCCCGCGGCACGCGCGATCTGCTGCCGCCTGATACTGCGCTCTGGAACCATATTGATTCGGTCGCACGCTCTGTCTTCGCACGTTACGGCTTCGGCGAGATCCGTACACCGATCTTCGAAGCGACGGAGCTCTTTGCCCGCGGCGTGGGGGAAGAGACCGACATCGTCTCCAAGGAGATGTTCACCTGGGAGGATCGCGCGCGTGCTGCGAGTGAGAAGTCGCAGTCGCT
>JAEKKE010000132.1 GCA_019510535.1 Acidobacteriota bacterium | reverse complement strand
CTCAGATCACATGGCTGGCAAGCCTGGATACTACAAGACCGCAGATATGGCTGAAATCTTTGTTGGCGACCATGTGGAAGACATCACTTTCATCACAACCGAAGAATCAGCGAAGATCGCGACAATAACAGGGCCGTGAAATTTCGGAAGCGCTGCTGATTCCGAAACGGCGACCGATTCTACTGGTTGTCCGCCTTGACGATGTTCGCCCGACGTTTGACGCATTTCTATTCGACTCCCTGGCTCGTTTAACGCGTCATAACGTGCGCGTAACGTTCAATCCATCCTCCTTAAGTCATTGATAATAAAGAGCCGCTGGTGTGGGCCGACGACTAAACTGTTCCGAACATTGACGGGACATCCTATCTCTTTTCAGACTCCTTTCGAACACTAGAAGAGGAGCCGAAATGAACCAACGAAGCTGGCAGAGGGATACGGTCTTGCTCACCATGACAACAGCAATGGATCGGATGCTCTTTGCGGGTGAGGGGACATCGGACGATACAACCCTCGCGAGAGCAAATCGAGTCGTTTCCAAACGATCTCACCTCGGGAAAAAGGCGATTATGCCGGCTCGGCAGTCTTCTTGGAACGCGGATGGACGCCGCAAGACTCGCGCACAATAAGTGTGGCCGGCAACAGGATTTTCTCGGGTGACCGTTCCGTGTCTCCTGCCCTCTCAATTCGGTCTAACAGAAGGCGAAAGGCACGCCGTGCGAGGTCTACCGCGGATTGCCCTACGGTGGTAACCGGAGGTGCAATCACGGGAGCCAGTTCGAAATCATCAAATCCGATGAGCGCGACTTCCGAGGGGACCTTCACTTTGCGTTCAGAAAAAGCGCGCAGAAGATGTACGGTTGTCCGGTAATTTGTGGCAAAAACCGCCGTAGGGGCATCGGCCTTGAGCCGAACGCTGTCAACCCACTTGGTGGCGCCTTCAAGAGAGTCAACCTTCATTGAGAGGTTTGGGCGAAGGCCATGCAGCGACATCGCACTTCGGTAGCCTTTCACCCGTTCAGCCACTGGATAGGCGTCGCTGTCGAAGCCTACGCAGGCAATTCGTTTGTGGCCGTGAGCGATCAAATGTTCTACTGCTTCTTCGGCGCCTAAGCGATTCTCAATCAGCACCGCGTCGGTGCCAAGTCCGTCCAATGGCCGGTCGAAGGCGACAATAGGAAGTCCTTCTGCGATTACCCGCTTCATGCGCTCTGCATCCGGCGCCCCGGAAGTGACCAGAAGCAAACCTGAGAGCTTCCTCCGCGCCATCAGCTCAGCCTGCTGAATCTCCAGTTCAACATCATGGCCCGACGAGACAATCAGCGTGAGATAACCGCTCTCTCGAGCGAGTTTCTCGATGGTGTTCGCACAAATCGCGAAAAAAACATCCGACAGATCGGGCACGATGAGCCCGATCATCATCGCTCTTTGTCCTTTCAGCAGACCGGCCGCTTCATTGCGTTCGTACCCAAGCTGCTGGATCGCGGTAAGGACTTTCTTTTTCGTGTTTGGCTTGACTGCCGGATGGTCGTTAATAACGCGTGAAACAGTCATCACTCCAACGCCGGCTACTCTTGCGACCGACTGCACACCCTTGCCCGACGGGTTGAAACATGATATCGCAGTTCGCCGGTTGCACGCTTCAGGAGTAGTGGAGGCACTTCTTGAAGTGCTCACGAAGTTCAAAATTCTATCCGTGACAATAAGTGAGCGGTCGCGCAGAGCGCGATACCCCACGCTAAGCCACAGCGAACAAGTTCGCCGGGGACCCCACCCTTCGCGGTGAAACGCGAAGAATGGGGCAACGAGAGTATCGTGAATCTAAACTTCGGTGGCTTTGATGGCAGCGGCTACTGCTTCTGCGCCGTCGTGGACGGTTAACTCCAGCCGCAGTACGGTCTTTTCGCCGGGTTTCAGGCTCCTCAGTGTTCCGCGCTCGCGCTCTTTTTTGCGGCCGAGGCTGCGGCAGTTGGAGGGCTCAAGGCCGAGGACGTAGTGGTTTACGCCCGTCAGCTTCCATTGGACAAAGTCAGGCAGCGTGCTGGGGTCGTAGCGCACGCTTACGGCCCAGTCCTTCTTCTCCCGGTCGCTCACCAGCAGTGTATTGACCCAGCCATCGGCTCCGGGCTTCATCGTGTGGAAGTAGACACGCTCTTCGATGCCGCGCGTGGGCTCTTCAAAGAGACGCCACTGCTTGAGGCTCTCCTGCGCGTAGGGCGTAGCCGCGTCAGTCTTCGTAGGGCTGGCAAAGACCTCGCTCTTGCCCGTCAACAAGGGGTAACCGAAGTTGAGGTGATAGAGCGCCATCAGGGGAGACTCGTTATAGCCAAGGTTTTCAACGGTGTCCTCTACCGAGATCGTGCTGGATTTCAGTGAGGTCGTAATCTTGCGGCTGAGCACCAGGTTCGGACCAAAGACCGATGCCTCACGTACTTTGCCGGCGATGGTGAAGACACAGTCGTCGTCCTTCCACTCCTCTGTCCAGCTCACCTGCTCCGCAGGCGTGTTGGAGATGGGGCCATGCAGGCCGAGATGCTGACCGCAGTCGTCGCACGGAGCGCCCGCGTGGGAGAGCCCGCAGAAACACAGCAGGCCGCCATGGAAGCCGCTCAGCCACTCCAGACCGCGATTCGAGAAGTACGAGGAGTTCGTGACGCCGGTCGGCGACTGCCAGTTCAATGACTTGCCCAGATAGGTGGCCTCTCCGATATCCATGCCACGCCCCGGCATCACCCAGAACTCAAGGCCTGTTGCAGTACGCACCCGTAGAGCTGAAACCCCCTTGGCCTTGCCTTCGGCATACTCAAATGCGGTGACCCCGCCCACCTGCGACAGCCGGCCGATACGTTCTTCGATATAAGTGCGAGTTTCGGAACTCATGTGCGTCCATCTCCCTTGGCCATTCTAAAAAGAACTGGCGCGATGGCAAGGCCATCGCGCCAGCGTAAACCCTTCTTGATGATTAGGGAAGCTTCTTGATGTAGATGTTGCGATGTAGCCGGCAGCGCCATCCGCTCCGCGTCGGTATCGATGGTTTTGCGTAAAGACGTGCACGTTCACGACATGGGTCAGAGTGTGGCCTTACTCTTTCGGCGGAAGGGCCGACTCCCACTGCTTCGACTTGGCCGACTTCAGCACAGCATCGGTGACGTAGTCGCACTTCAGTCCGTCCTCAAAGGTTGGCTCCGCGCTCTTACCCGCGCCTGCTGCGATCAGGAAGTCCGCAACCTGGTGAATGAAGGTGTGTTCGTAACCGATCTGCAGACCGGGGACCCACCAGTTCTTCATGTATGGGTGGTCGCCGTCGGTGATGTGAATGCTCTTCCATCCGCGCAGACGGCCCTCGTCGCGATGATCGAAGAACTCCAGCCGGTGCAAGTCGTGCAGATCCCAGCGGGCCGAGGCCTTTTCACCGTTAATCTCCAGAGTGAACAGCGCCTTGTGACCGCGCGCGTAGCGCGTCGATTCGAACAGGGCCATCGATCCGTTCTCGAAGTGACCGAGGAAGGCGGCAGCATCATCAATGGTGACCGGCTGCTTCTTGCCGGTCTCATTGTGCATGCGCTCCTTGATAAAGGTCTCGGTCATGGCGGTGACATCGACGATCTGGCCGTTCAGCCACATGGCCATATCGATGTTGTGCGCCAGCAGATCGCCGGTAACACCGGAGCCCGAGACAGCGGAATCGAGACGCCACAGCGCCTGTCCGCCCTGCGGCAGATCTTCCGAGATGGTCCAGTCCTGCAGGAACTGCGAACGATAGTGGAAGATGCGGCCGAATCGTCCCTCATCGAGCAACTGCTTCAGAAGTACAACAGCGGGAACGCGGCGGTAGTTGTACCAGACCATGTTGGGCACGCCGGCCTTCTTGACGGCGTCCCACATGGGCTTGCCCTCTTCAGCCGTACGGGCGAGGGGCTTCTCGCACAGGACCCACTTGCCTGCCTCAGCGGCAGCAATGGCGATCTCGGCATGCGTGTTGTTCGGACTGGCGATATCGATCACGTCGATATCCTTGCGCTCGATCAATTTGCGCCAATCAGTCTCAACCGACTCATAACCCCAGGTATCGGCAAAGTCTTTGGCCTTCTCTGCGCTGCGGGCGCAGACCGCCTTCAATACCGGCTCATACGGCGTATCGAAGAAGCGCGGAGCCTGCAGGAAGGCGTTCGAATGGGTCTTCCCCATGAAGCCGTAGCCCACGAGGCCGACGTTCAATTTTTTCTTAGCCATGTCTCTTTTAGTCCCATCCGTGCGCGTCGCGCACCTTGATCATGGTGGCAAGGATGTCGTTCCAGGTCTGCGGATTCAGCATCATCGCGTTGGGAAACATGCAGCCGTCCCAGCAGATGTGCTGCATCGCTTTCGTCGGCTGGCCATCCGCGCCGCGGAGCCACAGGCCGGCGACTTCGACGACGTCCATCTTGCCGTTCGGATCGTTCACCGGGCAATGACGTCCGGTCTTATCGTGCGATCCGGCTCCATGAACGGTACCGTCGTTCTGCGCGACGTGGAAGTCAATCGTCCAAGGACGCAGAGCGTCGGTCAGAGTCTTGAACGCTGCCATCAGCGTGGCCTTGTCATTCCAGTCAACGTTCTCCGGCAGGATACGATCTTCCGGCGCGTTATAGCCCAGCGTATAGAGCATGGAGTGCGCCATATCCGCCTGGTAGCCAAGTGTCTGTGGACGATTCACGGCCTGCAGCAGTTCCACCACCCGGCGCCAGCTATGCATGGCGCCCCAGCAGATCTCGCCTTCGAGAGCGAGACGCTCGCCATATTCCTCGGCGATGTTGCAGGCTTCGGTCAGCGTAGCCGCGGCCTTCTTCGTGTTCTCCACTGGATTTTCTGCCCACTCCGAAGGGCTGGCGGCGGTATCGACACGGATAATGCCGTACTTGCGGATGCCGATCTCCTTGAGCGTCTTGCCCATGATGCAGGCTTTCCTCACCTGGGTGAGATAGTTCTTGCGCTCCTCTTCAGAACCGAAGCACGATCCACCGCCTGTTGGCGGCCACACCGGGGCAACCAGCGAGCCCACAACCAGATTGCGGCTGGCGATGGAGTCGGCGAGCTTCTTCAGATCGTCCCGTGTCGAATCGATATCGGTATGCGGGGCTGAGGCGAACAGGTCAACGCCGTCGAATTTCACGCCATTCACATCGGCGGCAGCCGTCAGGTCGAGCATCTGTTCCAGAGAAATCGGCGGCTCCGAGTCTGGTCCTTTCCCGACCAGACCCGGCCACATTGCGTTATGCAGTGCAGGCTTCTTGTGTGTGCTCACAACACTCTCCGGTTACTTTTTCTTTTTCAGCGGCTCGGCATCGGGGTTGCCGGGGCCAAAGTGCTTGAGGATCACCAGCGGATCGCTGATGCTCTTGTTCTCGATCACCACGCCCTGGTTGGCAGCGGCCTTGGTGATGAAGTATTCGTCTTCCGTCAGTTGGCCGAAGCGGATCATCGTCGGAGCAGATACGGGCTGCTTTCCGAGCGATCCATGGCCTTGAACAACGATGCAACCATACGCTTCCGCATCGGTGATCGTCGCCTTCTGACCTGGCAGCACAGTGAGTTCCTTGGCCGAGTAGAAGGCCGTACCGTAGGTGACCCAGACTTCGCGATAACCCTGCTTTTCGGTCTCTGCAAACGGCTTCACCGGGGTCGGGAAGCACTTGTTCGACTTACCGAACTCGGGGTTCACGTTGGCATCCCAGTCGAGCATGGCGATCAGGTAATCCAGATCGTGCTGCTTGTCTGCAGGAACGTCCTTCACCAGCAGGCTCCAGTCCACAAGACGGCCGTCTACTTCCGACTGGAACATCGCGAAAACGTCAGAGTTAACCTGCGGCTCATAAGTGACAAGCGAACCCGGAGCGTGCAGGATGCCCGGATCGATCTGCCAGCCTGTACCCGGCTCCAGCAGATAGGCACGCGCGAAGCCGAGGATGCCGTTGTCGCCCTTGTTCCAGTTCTCAAGGCACTTGCGAACATCGTCCTTCGTCGTACCAGGCTCGAGGCCCATGAAGGTGTACGGGAAGTTGTTCTTGATCTGGTTGTACTGCGGCGGGAAGTAATAGGCTTCCGGCTTGCCCTTGAAGCCGACGCGCGCCGCGAACTCATCGTCCTGGTGCATGTGATGAGGAATGGGACCCATGTTGTCGAAGAACTTGCAGAGGATGTTCCAACCCTTCTCGCGAGCCATCACATCCGCGCCCAGCAGCAGATCGCCGGCTTCATCCACGGCATCCTTCAGAAGGAACTTCTCACCGGAGTTGGTCACTACGTAGCTCAGGCCCTCGTCCTCGGTGGTCAGCGGGCCGTTCGAAGCCTTGGTCGTGGACGAAAACCAGCGTTCGTTGATGCCGCCGCGGTTTGCGCCAAAGGCATAGAGATCGTCCGGATGCAGCCGCAGACGGCGGCCGGGGATCATAAACGAACGGGGGACCCAGCAGGGAGCCAGCCGGAGGATGCCCTCACCGGTATTGATAGCGTCCTGAACGATAGTGCGATTCACCATGTGACATCTTCCTTCTTCTGTTGCGGAGAACTGGCTGCCCCACCCATGACAGGCAGAAACCAGTGAATCCGGTTGTTTGAGGACGCCAACACTATAAACGCCCACCCACCTTTGCCCGGGGCTACGTCGAAACGTAGCAGATGAGGGCATTTAGGAGGAAAATTGAGCGGCGCCGTGAGACGTCTCATTGCCGGGAGGATAGTATCGATGCTGAGAAGCCAATGTCAAGGACTTCTGAAAACGCTTCGATTTCTTTGCCGTTTCGATGATCGGCCAAGCTTGGAACCCAAACGGCGCCGGATACGTCCCATAACCGTTAGCATTCGATATGCCGTCACCACGCACGCTTACCTGTCTCGCCATCCTGCCCCTGCTGCTTGCGGGATGCCGGTCCAGGACACAGGACAATCCGGTCGGCAAGCCCATCGCGATCAAAGCGCCGCTCGGCCTTCCACCGGTTCCCGTCCCCGCTGACAATCCAGCCACGGCAGACTCGGTCGAGCTGGGACGGCGGCTCTTCTATGACAAGCGCCTCTCCAGCGACAACTCTCTGGCTTGCGCGCATTGCCACGATCCGAAGTTCTATTTCACTGACGGCCTGCGGCTCTCAAAGGGCGTGAACGATCAGCTTGGGGTCCGCAACGCTCCCACGCTGCTTAATTCCGCGTATATGCCCTTTCAGTTCTGGGACGGACGTGCGATCTCGCTTGAACAGCAATCGGTAGGCCCCATCGCCAATCCGGTCGAGATGAATAACGCAAAGCACGAGATCTTTCTCGACAAGCTGAAAGACGATGCTGAATATCCCAAGATGTTCCGCAAGGTCTACGGCTCTAAGGAGATCAACCTTGTGCGTGTCGAGAAGGCCCTGGCCAACTTCGAACGCACGCTGCTGAGCGGAAACTCCGCATTTGACCGATTTCAATATGGCGGCGACCAGACCGCGCTTACACCGGCGCAGATTCGCGGCCTCGCGGTCTTCCTAAATCCTGCCGGAGGTAACTGTGCCTCCTGCCACACCATCGGACCGAAGGATGCGATTTTTACCGACGGCAAGTTTCACAACATCGGCCAGGGTGTAAGCGGCGACGGAGACTTCACGGACATCGGCCGTTACCACGAGACCAAAGTCGAGACGGACAAGGGCGCATTCAAGACACCGACACTGCGCAACATCGCACAGACCGCGCCTTATATGCACGATGGCAGCATCAGGACTCTGGCTGCGGTGGTGGACTTCTACGCCGGACAGGGCAACTCCAATCCTTATCTTGATCCTGAGATCAGGAAGATCCATCTCAGCCCGCAGGACCGCCTCGACCTGGTCGAATTCCTCAATGCGCTTACCGGAGACCTGCCGCCAAATTCGGGCCCGCCTGCAAAGTAGTCATCGCAGGTAGTAAAGTGACGGTGATATGCGACTGAAGCCATCCTTCGCCCTGGTCCTGATTGCCGCGTCTCTCGCCGGCTGTAAGTCGAAGCCCACCGAACCGGTCGTGACGACGGAAACCTCGTCTGCTCCGGTCTTCTATCATGTGGACGCTGCGACCGCCGGCTCCATCTCCGGCACGCTGAAGTACACCGGCAAACGTCCAACGCCGAAGCTGATCGACATCAGCCAGGACCCCACCTGCGTCAAAGCTCATAAAGGCAAAGCTTATGATGAGTCGCTCGTCGTCGACAGCAAGGGTGACCTGGCCAACGCTTTCGTCTACATCAGGAAGGGTCTGGAAGGAAAAGTCTTCGAGGTTCCCACCACAACTGTGACCCTGGACCAGTCCGGCTGCTGGTTCCGGCCGCATGTAGTGGGACTCATGGTCGGCCAGCAGCTCATCATCACCAACTCTGACCCTGTCACGCACAACATTCATTCGGTGGCCCAGATCAACCGCGAATGGAACCACAGCATGGGCCCTGGGGACGCTCCGCTGCAACGTAAGTTCACCAAGCCGGAGATCATGGTGCCGGTGAAGTGCAATATCCATGATTGGATGCACTCGTTTATCGGCGTCACCGACAATCCGTATTTCGCCGTCTCGAAGGATGACGGCACCTTCAAGATCGAAAACCTGCCGCCCGGAACCTACACGCTGGGCGTATGGCATGAAAAACTTGGCGTCCAGGAGCAGACCATAAGCGTCTCTCCGAAGAGCGACACCCCGGCCAACTTCACCTACAAGGGAGAATAGTCAGAATCATGCGGAAGCTTGCACTGCCTTTTGTTGCCACCACCTGCCTTGCTCTTGCGGCTCTCGGCTGCAAGTCGAGCGCACCTGCACCTTCCGCCGAGAAGCCCGCGCCGGAACCAACCGGACCGCGCGTGTATGCCACCAATGAGGTCTCCGGTGACCTGTCCATTATCGACATCGGCACGGCGCAGACCATCGCCAATGTGCATCTGGGTAAGCGGCCGCGCGGCATCCATGCCTCGGCCGATGGCAAGCAGCTCTACATTGCACTCAGCGGAACGCCGATTGCGGGCCCCGGCGTGGATGAGAGCACGCTACCTCCACCAGACCACTCCGCCGACGGCATCGCAGTCTTCGATCTCGCGGCACGTAAGATTATTCGCACCATTCCCGGCGGTTCAGACCCTGAGAACTTCGATCTGAGCAAAGACGGTAAAAAGCTCTTTATCTCGAATGAAGATATCTCGTCGGTAAGCATCATCGACGTCGATTCGGGCACCGTTGAAAAGTCGTTCAAGATTGGCAGCGAACCCGAAGGTGTCCGTGTCAGCCCTGATGGCAAGGAGGTCTGGGTCACCTCAGAAGGAACGGGCGAGATCTCCGTTCTGGATCCGGAAAAGGGCAAGATCACTGCCACGATCAAGGTCGGTCATCGTCCGCGCAACGTAGCCTTCATGCCCGACGGCAAGACCGCCTATGTCAATGCCGAGAATGATGGCAACGTGGTTGTCGTCGATGTGAAGTCACACAAGATGACCAAGGCCATCACTCTGGGTCAGGCCGGTGTCATCAAACCAATGTATGTTCTGCTCTCCCCGGATGCATCGAAGCTCTACGTCAGCACCGGCCGCGGCAAGCAGGTCTTTGCGATCGACACGAAGGACAACAAGATTGCCGGTTCGGTTGAGGTCGGTGCTCGTCCCTGGGGTATGACACTCTCACCGGATGGTAAGACGCTCTTCACCGCTAACGGACCGTCAAATGATGTCTCGTTTGTCGATCTGGCAAGCTTTACCGTTTCGAAGAAGGCAAAGGCCAGCGGCGGCCCATGGGGCCTGGTGGCCCTCCCCTAAGCTTTACGGCAACAAAGGACGTTCAAGCCCTGCTTCCACACGAAGCGGGGCTTGCGTTTTAAACTCCCGCTTGTAGCTCTCGATCCAGTCGCCCGCAAGTTCCTGCTGCGCCTGCTCCAGGGTCACGGTTCCACTGCAAACCATCCCATGCAGTCTGCGTTCCAGCATGTCTTTGGCCTGCGCATTCCACATCGCGCTGTAGGGTTGCGGCCACAGATTCCGGATCTCTGCCGTTCCCCCAAGCTGCGGGCTGATCAGGTAGTCGACCTGGAACTCTTTGCCGCGCTGCTGCTGCGGTACGTGGTACTCGGCAAAGACAACCTGCTGCGTAACTGCCGGAACTGCTGGGTCAAGATCGTCGTCTTTCTCGCCGCACACCTCACCAAGAGCCATGACGCGAACGGCGCCCGGGGTCAGTTGCGGATTCGGTACGGGACGATCTTCCAGGTAAGGCACAATCGCCTGGTGATTCCGATGCAGCGATATTCCAAGTCCAACAGCCACCAATAAACCCGCCGCCGCACTGGCGAAGCCAATCGCCCACGGCCGTCGCCTTGCCGACACGATGCGATGGTGCAACGTGTTGCGTTGGTCGTCCGGCATCTGCGAAGTTTCGGCGACGATCGTCGCCACAGCTGCGGCAAAGGTCTCTTCCGTTCTGAGCTTCAACGTGCGGCAGGCTTCGCACGCAGAGAGATGCAGCTCTGCGGCCGCCGCCTCGGCAGGCGTCAATTCCCCATCCTGCAACAGCAGGAGATCTTCCCGCGAAAGGTGTACTTTATCGCCCACGGCTCACCTCCGATCGTTCCAGCCGCTCAATGGAACGCGCTACTGCCGCTGCTACCGAACCGAGGGAGACTCCGATCACTTCGGCGATCTCACGATACCGCAATCCCTCCGCGCGAAGCTGCAGGCAGGCGCGATCGGTGGCAGGCATTGCCTGCAATACGCGACTCAAATGGAGCTTTCGTTCGCTGAAGAGCAACGTCTCTTCGGGACCGGGAGCGGGATCGGTGCGCTCCAGAGAGATGTTCTCTGCTTCAGACACTTCGCGGCGGTGCGCTCCACGGCGTTTCAACGCCAGGTTGTGGGTTACACGAAAGAGCCAGCTACGAAGGTTATCCTGTGGCTTCTCTTCAAGCAGATGCCGGAAGAGGGCCAGGAAGGTCTCCTGCACGACATCTTCCCCATCCTGCACGGCGATGCCGAATGAAATTGCGTAACGCAACAACGACGCGTGGTGCAGATCGAAGATCGCAAGCACCTCAGCCTCAATGGCATGTGCTTTTCCGTGGCCTACGATGGCAGGTGCGAGGATCGCGAGTCTCGACGGATTGAAGGTAGAGCCCATGGGAATGCACTCATTATGAAGGATGGGTAGCCAACAATCCATATCCTCGTCTTTGAAAACTTTTCCGAAACGCTGAACAAAACCACTTCGTCCGGAATATCCCTGCAGAAGCATAAAATCCAGAGTTACGGCCGGGCGATCTGCCCGGACAAAGGTGTCATGCGTCGTCTGTTCGGTGTTGTTTGCGGTCTGTTGCTTTCTCTTCTCCATCTCTCAGGGTCTGCACAGTCTCGTGACTCTGGGCAACTTCATCTGGTGGTGAAAGATACGTCAGGCTCGGGCCTGGCGGTCACCGGCACCTTGAGCGGTCCTGGTTCGGTGCGGCAGTTCCAGACCTCTGCGAATGGCGAGCACATGTTTACAGCCCTTGCCTTCGGCAGCTACAAGCTCCAGCTCTACCGCAATGGATTCGCGACGCAGACCGTCGTGATCGACGTGCGCTCCTCGGAGGTTGTAGAACGCGTTGTCACGCTGACACTGTCGTCTCTCTCCACCTCGGTTACCGTCTTCTCTGAGACGCCGATCGGCCAGGCTGATACGGACACCTCGACCGTTCCCGTGCCAGTGCAGAACCTCTCAGCACAGCAGCTTGCCGATGTTAACTCACTCAATATCGGCGACGGGCTGAATAAACGAGTGAACGGCATTTACATCAGTGAGAACCAGGGCAACCCGTATCAGATGGATGTGAACTACCGCGGTTACACTGCGTCCCCGCTTCTGGGCACACCTCAGGGGCTTTCGATCTATCTGGACGGAGTGCGCCAGAATCAACCGTTCGGCGATGTCGTTTCCTGGGATCTCATTCCTCAAATTGCAGTACAGGACATCGAGCTGATCCGGGGAGCGAATCCACTGTATGGCCTCAACTCTCTGGGCGGAGCGCTCGCCATGCGCACCAAGGACGGCATTACCAATGCCGGGCTCACGGTGAAGTCCATGGGCGGCAGCTTCGGACGCCGTGCTGTCGAAGGCGAATGGGGAGGCTTCACCTCACGCGGCTTCAATTGGTATCTCGCCGGGAACCTGTATCACGAAGACGGTTGGCGCAAGTTCTCTCCCTCTGACGTAAAGCAGACATTCGCCAAGCTTGGATGGATGTTCGGCCGAACGACGCTGTCGCTTTCCGGCGTGTATGCCATCAACAACCTTAGCGGGAATGGCACGCAGGACTTCCGCAATCTGAGCAAGGACTACAGCAGCGTCTACACCATTCCCGACCAGACCAGGAATCATGCGCCCTCACTCACCTTCAATGTGACGCATGAGGTAAACAACAAGCTGACGCTCTCGGCGAATACCTACTACCGCTATATCCGCGCCAATACCTTCAATGGCGATCTTAACGACGATTCCTTCGATCAGTCGCTCTATACGCTGAGTACCGCCGAGAAGAACATCCTCACCGCCAATGGCTATACTGGCTTTCCCACCGGCGCCGGCAATGCTACGCAGCAGCCCTTCCCCTACTGGCGTTGCATTGCGCAGGGCCTATTGAAAGAGGAGCCCTCAGAGAAATGCACAGGCATCGACACCTACACGCAGAACAAGCAGAATGCCTATGGACTCTCTGGCCTGCTGTCGTATCGCACGGCTCGCAACCGCCTGGCCGCCGGTGTCTCGTGGGATCGCAGCAACATCAGCTACACGCAGATTTCCCAGTTCGCATACCTGAATACGGACGGACTAAGCTTCACCACTATTCCGGCCTACACCGATGGATCGACTGACTCGGATGGACTGCCGGTCGACACCCGTGCCAACCTGCACGGTACGATCAACGTTCCCAGCTTCTACGCCACGGATACCGTCCTGCTGTCGAGGTTTACCTTCACGGTCTCAGGCCGTTACAACCACGCCACAGTGGATAATCTCGACCGGTTGCCATCTTCGGCCGGACGTGGAACGCTAACTGGGAAATACACCTTTCAGCGCTTCAATCCATCTGCCGGTCTGACCTATCGCGTCTCGCGATTGGCGACGCTGTATTTCAACTACAGCGAAGGTAATCGTGCTCCAACTTCAACCGAATTGGGCTGCGCTGATCCTAACTTTCCCTGCCGCCTTCCCAACGCCATGGTCAGTGACCCGCCGTTGAAGCAGGTCGTCAGCCGTACCTTCGAAGCGGGCATTCGAGGCAAGAACGAAAACCGTTTGCAGTGGAATGCCGGTTTCTTTCGTGGCACGAACTACGACGATCTGCTCTTCGTCTCGTCCACCGCCACTGGGTTCGGCTACTTCACCAACTTCGGGCGCACCGTCCGCCAGGGGGCGGAAGCCGGGATCACCTACCAGCTCCATCCCTTCACCTTTTCAACTAACTACACCTTCCTACAGGCGACCTACGGTACGCCGCAGGTGATTGACGGCAGTGCGAACAGCGCGAACGAAGCAGCGGGCGACGGTGCTCGCGGCATTGAAAGTGAACAGGACATCAGCGCCGGCAACACGCTGCCGCAGACTCCATCTCACATCTTGAAGTTCAACGTCGACTACCAGCCCACCCGTAAGCTGACGGTCAACTTCAACGTCATCTCTACTTCTGGCTCATACGCCCGCGGGAATGAGAACAATCTGCATCGGCCTGACGGAACTTACTATCTCGGCACCGGCCGTACAGATGCATATGGCATTGCTAACATCGGGGCACGGTATGCCTTCTCACCGAAGTTGGAGCTCTTCGCCCAGATCAACAACCTCTTCGATACGCATTACGCTACAGCGGCGCAGCTCGGTGGGACTCCGTTCGATAACAACAGAGCATTCCTTGCTCGGCCGTTCGCCTCCATCAACTACGAGGGCGAGACACAATACCCGATCCGCCACTCGACGTTCCTGGCGCCTGGTGCTCCCATCAATATCTTTGGCGGCCTTCGCCTTACCTTCCAGAAGAAGGCGCCGAAGTCATAGTCTCACTTGCACTGAGATGCGCTACTGCATCTCAAGCACAAGCAGGTTCCAATCCATGAAGCCTTTATGACTCAGCGCCTTGCCTGTGTCGGGATCGTAGTATTCATTCAGGGATCCGTTCACCCGCAGATCCTGCGCGAGCAGTTGTGTTGTCGCTGCCGCCAGCGTCTCCGCTTCATGCGTGAATCCATACCGCCGCAGGCCACTCCAAGCAAAATAGTTTGCGATGATCCAGACCGGTCCGAGCCAGTTGCTGGGATTGCTGCTGGCAGCCAGAGAATACATACTCTCCGCGCGCGATAGGGTGCGCACTCCGTACTTGCCGCCGAAGGTCGCAGCGTTGAGGAAGTGTTGCCGGAGATCTTCGGCCTGCTCTTTGGTTGCGAGCTCACACCACAGCGGCAGGAAGCCGGTAAACGTCTGGATGCGGATTGGAATTGCGCTCCACGACATATCCATACCGCGCTTGATATTCGGAATCAGCTCAGCTCGGCGGTCCTGGCATTGCACATCGACGGTATAGAAGAATCTGTCTCGCGGATCCCAGCACTGCCGCTGCACTGCCTCACCAAGCTGCTTCGCGCTCGACGCAAATCGAGAGGCGGCATCTTTCTTCCCGAGCTTGCGTGCCATCTCTGCCGCTGCTTTCAGATCCTCGTAATACAGGCAGTTCAGCAACAGGTTTGCGGAGGAGAAGAACGGCCGGCCGAAGGTCGTAGGATCGTTGTCATTGCCGATGGCGACATCGTCACCCCATACCAGCAGACCCACTTTGCTCATATTGTCTGCCGTCCAGGAATCATAGAAGCGTTGTAGCTTTTCCATATACGGAGCGAACCAAGCGGCATCACCGCTTTCCTCCGTAGCCAACAACGCAAGTTGTGCAAGCACCGGCTTGGCCTGGTTCTCTTTGTGAGGCCGGCTTCCGCTCAGGCAGTGCAGCGGATCAGGATCGTTCAGCTTGATCAGCATAGGAATACGGCCCTCGCTCGATTGATGGTTGAAGAAGTTCCCGATGCTTCCCTGGGCATGGGCGACGATCGCCTGCCGCAATGAGGTATCCGAGGTTTGCTTCGCGATCGCGAACAGGCCGCGCGCCGTCCAAAGTGTGTCCCAGTCCCACAGCTCCGAGGAATACGCTGCCTTGGGAAGACTGGGAGAGATGCTCGGATACTTCAACAATCCGGCAGGCTCACGCAGCAGGGCACGTGCATTCTTCGCGAAGTAGCCAAGCAAAACTTCCCTGTCGGTGGCAATGCTGGACGTCGGTTGCGCACTGGCTGTGGCAACTTTAGAGAACAAAAGACTGTGAGCGGCAAGGCCCGCGAGGAAGCCGCGGCGATCAGGGCGAAGGTTCATGTCATCTCCGGATGACCGAATTCTACCTTCTGAGTTTCAGGAGCGGGCAGCGATACGGGAACGAACGAAATAAACCAGTAGTCCGCTGACGGCGACGATGCCTGCAAGTTTGAGCTCTGCCGCGAAGTTCTGCCGCGAGAAGAGAATAAAGACAAATCCGCCCAGAGCAACCAATGCTGGCAATGGATAGAGCGGCATTCGGAATCGTCCCTGCTTTTGCCGTTCCGCGCGATGCTTCGGAGCCATGACCGCAATTCCCTGCATCAGGAACTGGAAGACGATACGGATGATGACCAGCGATGCAATCACCTCCTGCAGCCGCAGCAGGCATAGCAGCATCGCGATGCCTCCCAACGTAAAGAG
>JAEKKE010000708.1 GCA_019510535.1 Acidobacteriota bacterium | reverse complement strand
GAACCGGCAGCGGAGCTCCATCCGCATAAGGCGCGCCCTCAGCGTAGACAACCTGCGCGCCGCGGAGTGCTTTACGCAGGGTATCGACCGGCATCTCCGGATCCTTCGGAACGGCGTTGTAGTTTCCTTCCAGCGCGGCAAGCGACGCCGCGTTGGGGCCGATAACGGCAACCTTCTTATACTTCGCCGGCTGCAACGGCAGGATGCCGTCGTTCTTTAACAGCACCATCGACTCTTTCGCAGCGCGCTCCGAAAGCGCCAGGTGTGCGGGGGCGCGATCCTGGCTATACGGGATCTGCGCATAAGGCGAGCTCGACGGAGGATCGAACAACCCCAGCCGCATGCGCGCCGTGAACAGACGTTCCAGCGTGGCGTCGAGATCGCTCTCCTTCAGCAATCCTGTACGGACCGATGCCGGCAGAACCTGGTAGGTCCGGCCGCAGTTAGTATCGGTGCCCGCAAGAACACCTGCTGCCGAAGCATGCCCCTTATCGGGCGAGTAGCGATGTGCCGTCTTCTGATAGAAGTCATCGATGGCGCCGCAATCTGACGTGACAAAGCCCTTGAACTTCCAGTCATTACGAAGGATCTCCTTCAGCAGAAGATCGCTGGCACATGCGGGCTTGCCATAGATGGCGTTATAGGCGCACATGATCGATCCGGCCTGACCTTCAACAATCGTGCGGCGGAACTGCGGCAAATACGTCTCCCACAGATCGTGGGCAGAGGGATCGATGTTGGCGCTGTGGCGCGTATTCTCCGGTCCGCTGTGAACGGCGAAGTGCTTTGGTGTGGCAATAGCGCGAGGATGCTGCGGATCTGCGGATCTGGCCCTTGCAGGCCGCGAACAAACGACAGCCCGAGACTGCCGGTGAGGTACGGATCCTCTCCATAGGTCTCCTGCCCGCGTCCCCACCGCGGATCGCGGAAGATATTGATATTCGGCGACCAGATGGTCAGACCGAAGTAGATGCTGTGAATGTCTTTGCGGACAGCATCGTTGTACTTGGCGCGAGCTTCGGTGGAGACAACGTCGCCGATCTGCTGCAGTAGCGGTGCGTCCCAGGTCGCAGCCATACCGATCGCCTGTGGGAACAACGTCGAATGACCAGACCGCGCGATACCGTGCAGGCCTTCGTTCCAGTAGTCATAGGCAGGAACACCCAGGCGGGCAATGGCGGGTGCGGTGTTAACGCTCTGTGCGGCCTTCTCCTCCAGAGTCAGCCGCGAGACCAGATCGTGCGCACGCTGTTCCGGCGTGAGCGACGTGTCCTGATACGGAAGCTTCGCCTGCGCAAGAGCGGCAGCCGGCAGCAAGCCGGCGAACAGGGTGAGAACATGTGTCAATCGCATGGCAGAAGACCTTTCGAAAACGATTGCGGCCGCGGATTGGAATGCAGGCCACGATGCCATCAAAGATACCTGAGCCACA
>JAEKKE010000131.1 GCA_019510535.1 Acidobacteriota bacterium | reverse complement strand
ATAGCCGATCATCATCTTGTGCTTCGCGCCGAACTCGCCGATACGCTTGGTCAACTCCGGCTGGCCGTCGGGCATCTCCATCGTGACGTGGTTTGCGCCACAGGCCTTGGCCGCATTGAAGACGTAGTCGAATTCCGCATCGGGCATTCTCATCGTGAGGCCGGCCTTGAAGGCATAGATCCAGACACCGGCATCGGCATAGATCTTGCGCAGCTCTTCATACTTCGAGATCGGCATGGTCGTGCGCCACTTCGTCAGGGCTTCGTTGTACTCGGCCATCTCTGGCCGGGGGCCTGAGGGACGAGGCGTCCCAGCTGCGGGAGACGGACCTGCGGGGCGCTGCATCATCGGGCGCTTGGGAGCTCCGGCCCACTCCTCCTGAATCGTTTCCAGCTCGCAGGCGTTGATGCCGTTCTCAACCATGTACTTCAGGTCATCCAGCACGCCGTGCTGTGGCATCTGCCGGTAGCTATAGCTGATGACACCGATCTGCACGCCGTTGAACTTCGAGTTGGGCTTCGTGGCTGCAAACAAACGAGCCGGGTTGGCTGCCACGGCCGCTGCTATCGGCAGGCTTGAGATTGCGAGTTTGCCGAATTCACGTCTTGAATACCGCATGCGTCACTCCTTAGGGCTAAAGACTTCGTTGAGCCAGAGGAAAGGACCGCGACAGAACGAAGCGGCCCTTCCAGATTTCCGATCGCCTCTTACTGCAGGCGGAAGGCATATACCGTGTCGCCGCCAGCTACAAGGACATACTGATGACCATCGAGCAGGTAGGTCTCCGGAGCATTGGTTGTGGAGATACGTGTATGCCAAAGCGCCTTGCCGGTGGCTGCATCATGCGCAACAAAGTTGCCGCGTGCATCCGAAGCAAAGAGCAGACCACCCGCAGTTGTCAGCAAACCGTTAAGCCCACCGCCTCCCCCGGTAACACCGGGATAGCGATGCTTCCAGGCAGGCTTGCCTGTCTTCGGATCCATCGCAACCAGGTAGCTTCCCAGCGAGCCGACGCTCAGTTCGTCTTTGCCGCCGAGTCCCATGGCTCCGCGGGGGTCGGTGGTGGCGAGGTAGTACATCGCATAGCTCTCCTGTGCGTGTGCATAGAAATAGCCAGTCTGCGGACTGTACGCCGGCGGCGGCCAGTTCACGATGCCACCGTTGGCCGGAGAGACCAGAGCTCCGCCAAGGTCAAAGTCCTTGGACGGGTCGCGGTCGGGAGCGCCGTTCTTGTCGAGGGTGTCCTTCGCCCAATTTGGAGATTCGACAAGCTTGCTGGTCAGCAGATGTTCGCCCGTCACGCGATCGAGCACGAAGAAGTAGCCGTTGCGAGCCGCTGTAATAGCCAGCTTGCGCATCTTGCCACCGAACATGGCATCGGTCAGTACCGGTGTCTGCGTCGAGTCGAAGTCATGCGTGTCATGCGGAGAGGTTTGGTAGTACCAGGCCATCTTGCCGGTCTCAACATTCAATGCCACCAGCGAGCAGGTGTAGAGATTCGCGCCAGGCCCGCGAAGCTGCGACGTGTATGCGGCGGTCGGATTGCCCGTGCCGAAGATATAAAGATGCGTCTCCGGATCGTATGATCCAGGCACCCAAACATTGCCGCCGCCGTGTGAGGCCGCGTCGAGGTTCTTCCACGTATCGAGTCCTGGGTCGCCTTCCTTCATCGGAACGGCGTACCACTTCCACTCCACGTCCCCGGTCTCCGGGTTGAAGGACTGCAGCAGGCCGGGCTCATCGAGGTCGTTGCCGGTCCCGACCAGCAGGTGGTCTCCAACGACGATCGGCGACATGGTGGAAAAGTACTGCAGATCGAAGGAAGCGATCTCCTTGTGCCAGATCTCCTTACCTGTGGTTGCATTCAGAGCCACAAGGAAGTTGTCCGGGGTCTCAAAGAAGAGGCGGTCGTGCCACATGCCCACGCCACGGTTGCCGATGTGCGTACCGCCGCGTGTTTTCCACAAATAGTGCCATAGCTCATGACCGTCGTAGGCGTCGAGCGCCCACACGTTATCCGGCGTAGTGACATATAGCATCCCATTCACCTGCAGGATGACGCCCTTCACGCTACCCATCTGGGCTTCGATCGTACCGACACCACCGACGGTCGTCGGAGGGGCCGGAGGAGCGAACGAGAATGGACCAGCGCTTGGCGGGGCCGAACCAGCGCTGAGGCGCTGTGCCCATGCCAGAGTGAGGCCGTGAACGTTCGAAGTGTTGATGTCTTTCAGAGAACTGTAGCGGCGGCCGCTGTAGTCACCCGAGTAGGTTGGCCAGGTATCGGGCTTGGGGTTCAGGACATCAGCGGGATCCAGCCACGCCTTCTGCGCCATGGCGGGAGCCACGGTCATGGCCGCCACTGCAATTGCTGCAAACGTTCTTAGTACGCGCATCCTTATCCCCTTTATTTCAGCGTCACCAGATAGGCGGTAATGTCGTGGATCTCTTTGTCCTTGATGGTGCGGAACATCGCACGATGGGCAGCAAGAGGATCGTGAATCTCGACCTTCGGGAGATCGTTCTCCCGCAAGAAGCGATGTGCAACGCCATCCTCTGTCGTGACCTGGACGTAGAAATCATCAATGGCATCGAGCTTGCCGGTGACAGGCGCTCCCTTTGCCGGGGTCACGGTTGCTGTAACCGGCGGTACCTTGAGAGGCACGGAAGGACCGGCAGAAGCTCCTGGGAAACGGCCCGCAGGCATCGCCGGCAACAACCAGGCCTGCTGCATTGCGCGAGGTTCGGAGTACTTTGCGGCAAAGCCGGCAAGGTCTCCGGTCACGGAATGACACGATCCGCAGAGGCGAGTAAACGTATCTTTGCCTGTATTCGCGTCGCCCACCACAATGTTGATCTTTTCAGTCATGACAGCACGGCTGCTGACCTTCAGGCTGTGAAGCCAGGCGGCAACGTCAGCGACCTGCGCATCGGTCAGATCGATCTTGGGCATGCCGCGATCGACACGCGCCCCGTGCACGATGGGAGCGATCAGTTCGCCGTTCTTATCCTGCAGCACAATATCAGAACGCAAGAGGTTCGGGCCGACGGATCCACCACCAGCATCCGATCCATGGCAAAAGGCACAGTTCACACCGAAAGTGGCCTTGCCGCGATCGAGCACCTCCTGCGGCGCCTTGTCCCGGTCGGGATAGGCCACCAGGCCACCACGGTTTCGGGCTCCCTGGGCAGGAGGCTCAGCCTGCCCGCCGTGTTCCCCGCTCGGCGCCTGCTGGGCAGATACATGAAGATTGCCGGTACACAGCCAAACCGATAAAGACACTGCCGCGGCAAAACCGCCAACCAGTGCACTTCGGCGAAGTTTCGAGTTGAAGATCGTCATTGGCCAAACCTTGTCGTGATGTAAATAGATCTCCGCCAAGACATCATCCAGACTGTCCTGCCGCCGATTGAGTTCATTCCACGAGTGTCCCGGAGACGCATCAAAAGAGCGTGATTCGGAGCGCGTTCTTTTATAAATGACCTAATCGATGATTGGGAAGATCAAACTCCCGCCCTATCGACGCATGAAAGGCCAAAATAGACGCACTACCTTCTAAAAAGAGCGGCAGTAACGACAGATTTTCGAAGACGAGTGGCCTGACGGGTGAAAAGAATGGCCATTAATCTCATTTTTGAAATATACCGAACAGAAAAACCCCTCCTGCAGTTATTGCGCAGGAGGGGTATGGCGTCGAACGAACGGTGGAGGAATGAAAGCGCTAGAACGCTCCCCCGATTGCGTGTCCCTGAGTCGCATCGGTGGGAAAGACCACTGTCACCTTCGACGTCCACGACTGAGAGATCTCTGAGGAGGCCGGACGCGTGCCTCCCAGCGTGACAAGCCCGCTGGCGATGCTAAGGATGTTTCGGGACAGAGCGGTATGGGGAACTGTGATGGAGCGGCTGTGCCACAAAGCCAGCATCGTGTCCGCCACCATAACCAGAAGAACCCACGCGAAGATAAGGAACACCGACGCGAACAATGCAGCATGTCTTCTGAGAGTGACCTGCATATAGCGGACCTCACTGCAGCTATCGGCCCCCGGAAAACCGGCGATAGGTGGAAAACCGGTGAATTCGCGCATTTTCCCTGTTGCTGGGTATCCCGGAACGATCGTGCAGCGGAGTTTTCATTGCGGAAAACGCCCATAGATGCAGATGCCCTGCAAAACACCCACAGGGAAAATGCTCTAAGAACATCGAATCGCTTCAAGATACTGCACGTAATGCCGATGAGGAGTTCTGAGAACGCTGGATGAGCTCGCAAGTAGAACCAGCGGAACGGAGCCATCAACGTGAATCTGCAACGCTACACCGTCAAACAGAAACTTCTTCTCTCATACGGGACCATGATGATTCTTCTGGTCCTGCTGGGTGGACTCGCCGTTTACGAGATCAGTGCTCTTGGCGAGTTGACGTGGGAACTCGGCATTAAAGACGCGACCAAGATGTATAACGCCGGGATGGCGAATGGTCACGCGACCGAGATGCTCGCCGCCAGCCGCAGAATCGCGGTGAAAGAGTCGGTCAACGATACGGAAGGCCTGAGCCGGGCCATCGATGAGTACAACGCGTACGAGAAGAAGATGCGCGAGGATATCGCCACCATTCTGAAGCAGGGTGTCTCTGCGGAAGGCCGCCCCACGCTGGAGGCAGCCACCACCAGGCTGGATAAGGCATCACAGTTATTCCCGCACTACCTCGAGCTGATTCATGCTCACCAGGTCAAAGAGGCCTCACAGTTTGCAGAGAGCGAACTTGAGTCTGCCCTTCAAGATGTCGACGCGGCCGGCTCGAAGATGCTGGAACGGCAGAAGGTCGTCATGAGCAAGGCGAATACCAAGGCAGAAGATGCAATCACATTCGCACGCTGGCTCATCGGTACACTGCTCACCCTGGGAGCCGTTTCGGGAGTCCTGATCGCCTTTATCGTCCGCCTGCTCGACCGCCAGCTACGCCATGCCGTGCGAGAGCTTTCAATGGGCTCCGATCAGGTGACCGAGGCGTCAGCCCAGGTTGCCACTTCGAGCCAGAATCTGGCGAAAGACACCTCTGAGCAGGCCGCAATGATCGAAGAGACCTCAGCTTCGGCAGAGGAGATCAACTCCATGGCCCGCCGCAATGCGGAGAACTCGGATCACTCTACAGCCCTGGTCTCTGAAGCGGTTCGCCATAGTGACGATGCCAATCATGCCGTCGCACAGTGCGTGGAAGCCATGGATGCACTGAGCCAGTCCAGCGAACAGATCGCCAAGATCATCGGTGTGATCGATAAGATCGCCTTCCAGACCAACATTCTGGCGCTGAACGCCGCTGTCGAAGCCGCGCGTGCCGGTGAAGCCGGTATGGGATTCGCCGTCGTCGCCGAAGAGGTTCGCAATCTGGCTCAACGTTGCGCTCAGGCGGCACAGGAGACCTCGGTCCTGATCAAGAATTCCGTCGACAACACCGTCGCAGGCCGTGAACGGATGACAACCCTGGTTGACTCCGGCCGCAAGGTGCATGAGGTCTTTGGCCGCATCAAGGTCATGATCGATGAGATTCGCATGAGCAGCCAGGAGCAGGGCAAGGGGATTGACCAGATCAGCCGCGCCATCGGCCGCATGGAGAGTGGAACTCAGAAGAACGCAGCCAATGCAGAAGAAAGCGCGGCCGCGGCACAGGAACTGAATGCCCAATCCGATGCGTTGCGTGGAGTCGCGATGGGTCTGGCGCGCATGACCGGTGTCCCTGTACGTGGCCATTCGCAAAAGGCAGTTGTGACGCCTGTGTTCAAGCCCGTCAAAGCTGCAGTGGTACGTCCAGCGATTGCAAAGGCTGCAGCGGTGAATACCTTCGTTCCGCAACGTCTTGCACCGGCTGCGGCCAGCAATATCGACGCTAACTTTACAGACTTCTAGTTCGACCCGGCGGAGAGTGGCTCATCCCTGAGCCGCTTTCCGCCGATACATCAACTATCTGGATCTATCTCAGGAGTAATACATGGCAATCAAGAACAACAACCAGGCGAAGCAGGTAGCGGATACATCACGCAAACACCTTATCTTCTCGCTCGGCGATGAGGAGTTTGGCATTCAGGTCCTGAACATCAAGGAGATTATCCAGATGCAGGAGATCACCGCCGTCCCCAAGACCGCGGTCTACGTCAAAGGCGTCATCAACCTGCGCGGCCAGGTGATTCCGGTGCTTGATCTCTCGGCTCGCTTCAATCTTCCCCAGCGTCAGTACACGCCCCATACCTGCATCGTGGTCGTTCGGCTGGCCACATCGATAGGCGAACGGCTGATTGGCGCCGTAGCTGACGGAGTGAGCGAAGTGCTGTCCATCTCAGAAGAGGACATCGAACCCAGCCCGGACTTCGGAAACGGAGCCTCAGTTCCCTTTCTGCTTGGCATGGCGAAGGTACGCGGAAAAGTAAAGCTGCTGCTCGACACCGACAAGGTCTTCTATATCGAAGCCTCGCAGGAAATCAACTAAGCACGACACTACAGCCCCTCTTTCAGGTATTAGACGCATGAGTGCCACGAAAAATACTGCACCGGTTGCCGACCAGCTTGCTGCGCGGCTCGACGAGCTGGCAACGCTCTGGATGGTCGATGGACCAGGTTCTCTGACCGAACAGCGCCTTATCCAATTGGCTGCGCTCGCACAAAAAGATCCTGCATTTGCAGAGATCGCGAAACGCGCCAACGCACTGGCCAATGACCGCTCAAAGGGCAAGATGATCGCCGAAGAGCCCTTTACTGCATTTCAGCGTCTGATGCGCGGTGAAGCAGAACCGGTCGTCCAGGCGCCGCCCCCAGCGCCCGCGGCTCCCACTGCCGCGCAGACTACGGCCGCTGTTGCCGTGGAAGAAGAGCCGATGGAAGAGGATGAAGTCGCATTCGACGACGATCCTGAGATGCTTGCCGGCTTCGTCACCGAATCGCAGGAGCATCTGGCAGCCATCGAAGAACAGATCCTGGCACTGGAGCGTGACCCGTCCCAGTTGCCCGCAGTCCATGCCGTCTTCCGCGCCTTCCACACCATCAAGGGCCTGGCTGGCTTCCTCGGCCTGAAGGGTGTCCAGGGAGTCGCACACGAAGTCGAAACTCTGCTGGATCATGCACGCAACAGCCGCGTTCAGATCAGCGTGGAGATCGTCGATCTCGTCCTGGAGAGCTCAGAGTATCTGCAAGCCGAAGTAAACCGTATCAACGGCGCCCTAAATGGAGCTGATCCCGGCAAAGCGAAGAACAACCGCGCCCTGCTGCGCACCATCGCCACCGTCACTCAACGAGCACTTGATGGTGAACCCGTGGCCGTTGAACAGGCTGCACCGGTAGCCACACCTGCACCTGCTCCAGTGAAGGAGGCAGTACCTGCCCCTGCACCGACGGTAGAGACGCCGGCTGCTGGGCCTGTAGCCGCTCCCGTAGCCAAGGAAGAGAAGCCGGTTGCTCCTGTTGTTTCCGCCGTTTCTGCTGCACCAGAGGTAGAAGCCGCTATGCCGGCTCCTGAGCCCAAGGCAGAGGCCACTGCTGCTGTTGCACTGAAAGCAGAAACCGCTCCAGCCCCAGCGCCCGCACAGAAAAAGGCGGAGCCGGAATCCGCCCCCGCAATTGCGCCTCAGGCAGCCGTCAGCAAGAGCGAACCCGTCTCGGCCTCAATTCGTATCGATACCGCCAAGCTCGACCAACTTATGGACATGGTCGGCGAGATGGTGATCGCACAGTCGATCCTGAGCCACAATCCGATGTTCGCCAGCAATCGCGATGCTCGGCTTATCGGCGACCTGGCGCAACTGGCCCGCATTACCGGTGAGGTCCAGCGCCGCGCCATGAACATCCGCATGATGCCCATCGGCCCGCTCTTCCAGAAGAATGCCAAGCTGGTTCGCGATCTCTCGCGCCGGCACGGCAAACAGGTGGAATTGCTGCTCGCCGGTGAAGGCACGGAACTCGACAAAACGATCGCAGAAGAGCTCTCTGATCCGTTGCTGCACATGATCCGGAATGCGCTCGATCACGGTATCGAGACACCGCAGGAGCGCACGGCCGCCGGCAAGAATCCGACCGCGACACTGCGTCTTTCCGCGGAACACGAGTCCGGCAAGATCGTCGTCTCGATCTCGGATGACGGACGCGGCCTCAATCCGGACAAGATCTTCCGCAAGGCTCTGGAACGTGGCCTGGTCACCGAAGATACACAACTGACGGAGACTGAGATCTTCCAGCTCATCTTCGCACCGGGCTTCTCAACAGCAGAAAAGATTACGGACATCTCCGGCCGCGGTGTTGGCATGGATGTCGTTCGCAAACATGTAGAGAATCTGCGCGGTCAAATCCAGATTGAGTCTGAGCTCGGTAAGGGCACGACCTTCTACATCCATCTTCCGCTCACGCTGGCCATCATCGAAGGCCTTGTGATCGTGGTCGGCGACCACCGCTACATCATTCCAGTCTTCTCGGTTCGCGAGATGCTGCGCCCGACGCAGGATATGCTGGTCCGGGTACAGGGCACGGAAGAGATGATCCTGATGCGAGGCAACCTCTACCCGCTGGTCAGGCTGCACCGCCGCTTCGGCATCAAGCCTCGTTCTGAAGATATCTGCCAGGGCCTGGTTGTCGTGTGCGAGGGCGCGGGACGTCAGTTCTGTCTCCATGTGGACGACCTCCTGGGACGTCAGGAGATTGTGATCAAGAGCTTGGGCGAGACCTTCAGCGATAGCACCGGCCTGACTGGATGCGCGATTCTGGGCGATGGGCGCATCGGCCTGATCCTTGATGTGGTCCAGATCTTCAAGATGCCGAACGAACCCGGTGAGGAGGCAGCATGAGCACAGTCACCACCATCAGCAACCTGACGCTTTCACAGAAGGACTTTAATCGCTTCAGGAAACTTGCCTACGACTATTGTGGTTTGGCAATTGAAGAGGGCAAGGAAGGTCTGGTTGCCTCTCGCCTGACCAAGATCATGCGCTCGCTGAACATCGGCTCTTTTTCCGAGTACTACGAGTACGTGATCAACGATAAGTCGTCCGACGCTCTGGTGACGATGATCGATCACCTGACGACGAATTACACCAACTTCTTCCGCGAACCGAAGCACTTTGAGTTTCTTTCCGGCACGATCTTTCCGGCACTTGCTAACCGCAGCGAGTACACGATCTGGAGTGCAGCCTGCGCCACCGGAGAGGAACCCTATTCGCTCGCCTTTGCGGCTCGTGAGCACTATGCCAATTCCGGGCCTACCGTAAAGCTCCTGGCCACGGACATCTCAACCAAGGTGCTGGCACGCGCGCAGGATGGGACTTACAACGAGAAGTGCTTCCAACAGGTTCCGATGGAGATTCTGCGCAAGTACTTGCAGCGCGGCGTAGGGCCTGCTGCCGGAAACTATCGCGTCAAGCAGTTCATTCGCGAAGCGATCTCGTTCCGCCGGCTGAATCTCATCAGGCAGTTTGAATCGTTTGTCGAGAGCTATCCTCTGATCCTTTGCCGGAATGCCATGATCTACTTCGACATTCCGACGCAACAGGAACTGGTCAACCGCTTCTATGACCATCTGGAGCCTGGTGGATACTTCTTCGTCGGACATGCCGAAAGTCTGAACAACCTAAAACACAGATTCGAATACGTACAGCCTGCTGTCTACAAGAAGCCCGGCTTGTTGAGATCACGGTAGGTCACCGATGAAGACAACCTCTCCGATTCGCGTCCTCATCGTGGACGATTCCGCAACCGTGCGCAAGATTCTATCCGACGCGTTGCGCAATGCCCCTGGGATTGAAGTAGTAGGCACAGCTCCGGACCCGTATGTTGCCCGCGAGAAGATTCTTGCTCTGAACCCCGACGTTCTGACTCTCGACATCGAAATGCCGAGAATGGACGGCCTCACCTTCCTGAAGAAGCTGATGGATTACAAGCCGATGCCTGTAATCATGATCAGTTCGCTGGGTCAGGCCTCCGCCGCGGCAACCATGGAAGCCTTTCGCCTGGGAGCCGTCGAAGTCCTTGCGAAGCCGAATGGCCCCTACTCCGTCGGCGATCTCGCGAACACACTTGCAGATAAGATCCGTGCCTGCGCGCAGGCGAATCCGCGTGCATTCAAGCCATCACCGGCAGTCGTGGCAGAGGTATCGGCACCCACGCCGGCGCCAGTAGCTGCGCAACCAGTGGTGCAACCGATCTCGTCATTTGTCCCGCCGCCTCCGTCCGGAGCCCTTCCCGCCTTTGCCTCGCGTCGGATCATCGCTATCGGATCCTCGACAGGAGGTCCCCAAACGGTTGCGAAGATCGTGAGCCAGTTCCCCGCGGACATGCCGCCGGTCCTGATCACACAACATATGCCGGCAGGCTTCACAACACATTTTGCGGATCGGCTGAATAAATCCTGCGCCATGGAAGTCAGAGAGGCAAAGGATGGAGACGATGTCCATCCGGGGCTGATCCTGATTGCGCCAGGAGACTTTCACATGACGCTGCAGCACACGAGTGCCGGATTGAAGGTACGCGTTGCCGGAGGCCCCCAGGTGTGCTTCAGCCGTCCGTCTGTCGATGTCCTGTTCGCGTCGGTGGCCCAACTCGTGGGTGGTCCGGCATTGGGTGTACTACTTACCGGCATGGGAACTGACGGAGCTCGAGGCATGCTGCAGATGCGGCAGACAGGGTCTGTCACCATCGCCCAGGATGAAAACACCAGCATCGTCTACGGTATGCCGAAGGAAGCAGCCCATATAGGTGCGGCAGCGATGATACTGCCGCTTGAGAAAATTGCCGGCGAGATCCTGAGACAGATCTCACAGCCTTTCGTCAGAAAAGCTGCCGCCATCAGTCGTTAGAGCATTTCCCCTGTAGGTGTGACGTAGGGTTTCCGCATCCATGGGCGTTTTCCGCGGCGAAAACGCCGCTGCACGCTTCTCGCGGGATACCCAATAAGAGGGAAAATGCTCTAGCTCTTATAACTAACTTCTCAAGAACGATGCCCTTCCCCCCGGAAGGGCATCGTTCTTACATCTGTAAAGCGAACGTATACCGCGTAGGACATTTGCCGTATCAGCCGTCGGCACCCGAAAATTTACGCCACCGTTACAAGGTGAAAAAGTAGTGACAGCCGCGGCTCTAACGGTCTCCACCAATCGCCGATAATCCCTTGATTTCCTTGCGGTGGGCGCGCTACGAATCCGTACAAACCGGCAAAGCCATCCTGTTGAAACCACTGCCGAAGTTAAGCGATCGACTGGGTAACCTTGACGCTCATTCCTTGTGGCAAATAAAGTTCCTCTCATGAAGAGGCGTGATTTTGTTAAGGGGCTGGCCGCGGCGACGGCTACCGGGGTAGCGCTCGGCCAGCAAAAGCCACCACAGGCAACTACTCCTGTACCGGCCACGAGCACCGTGGATCAGGGCACGATGGCGGTCTCACCCAATGCCGCATCCAGTGCCCCGGCCCAGACCCGGATGCAGCAGATGGCGGCGTTCCGTTCGCCGAATATCCCGGTAACCCTGCCGGACGTGGTGGCGAGCACGGACACACACTATTTCACCGCCGTGCGCTATGCCACGCTGGTGCATCTGTGCGAGATCCTGATGCCTGGCGGAGAGGGCTATCCCACCGCTCTGCAGGCGGACACACCTCAGTTCCTGGACTTCCATGTTGGCGGTTCGCCGGCGGACCGGCAGGCGATGTACAACGACGGCCTGGACCGGCTGAATGCCGACTCCATGAAGAAGTACAACGTGGCCTTCGCGAAGACAGATGCCAAGCAGGCCGACGCCATCATCCGTCCCTTCCTGAAGGCGTGGATCAACGACCACCCTCCCCGGGAGAAGCACGAGCGCTTTATTGCGCTGGCTCATCGCGACATTCGCACCGTCACCATGAATTCGCCGGCCTGGGCTACGGCTGCGGAGGCCTCCGGTGAGCGTACGCCGGGAGTTGGCCTCTACTGGGCGCCCATCGATCCCGGCATTGAGAAGTGGGTAAGCCACGGTGCACCGAAGGCAGCCGCCCCTCTCACGAAGCAGGCACATAGCTAATCAGGTTTGCAACTCCGGAAGGCATAGAACATTCGTTATGGCAGAGAAGAAAGTTGACGTCCTGATCATTGGATCGGGACATACCGGCGGCATGGCTGCAAAGATCCTCACGGAGAAGGGCATCTCCTGCACCATGCTGGATGCTGGTCCAATGCTCAACTTCGAGCGTGACCGCACCCTAAAGCCCGCAAATCAGCTCCCGTTTCGCGGTCTGGATGCGCCGGGCCGTCACCCACATATCTTTCAGTCAAGTGAGTTCAGCGCCAACCAGTGGATCGACGAAAAGGTTATTCCCTACAACTACCCTGCCGGGCAGCAGTACAACTGGGTTCGCGTCCGCAGCGTCGGTGGACGCTCACCCTTCTGGGGCCGCCAGTCGTTCCGTCTGAGCGATTACGAGTTCAAGTGCAAAGACCACGATGGCTTTGGCGAAAACTGGCCGATCTCCTACAAGGACCTCGAGTCGTTCTACTCGCGCGTTGAAGGGATCTTCCGTGTGCAGGGCCACACGGACGGTCTGCCTCAATATCCCGACGGCAACTTCATTGAAGACAAGGTTCCGTGGTCAAACGCCATGCAGCGCTTCGTCGACGCCGGCAAGAAGATGGGCGTGCCCGTAACCAAGCCCCGTTCGGCGCTCGGCACCGGCGGTCTGGCGGCATCGATCAACCTTCTTATTCCGGATGCTGTGGCTACCGGGAAGCTCACCACGATCCCTAATTCCATCGTGCGGAAGATCACCGTTGATAAGCACACCGGCCTGGCTGACGGCGTGATCTTCATCGACCGCCATTCCTTCCGTGAGATGACCCTCAAGGCGCGTGTCGTCATTGTGGCAGCAGGAACGCTGGAGACGACCCGTCTGCTCATGATCTCCGAGATCGCTAACTCCAGCGGTGTGCTCGGTCACCATCTCTGCGACCAGATCTATGGCGCCGGCATCGCAGCTTCCGTGCCGGAGGCACGTGGCGGTAAAGGCAAACGGGGAGTTACTGGCGGGGGTGCGCTGATTCCACGCTTCCGCAACCTTGAGACGAAGACTCCCGGTTATCTACGCGGCTACGCGGTCAATGTCTCCAGCAGCACCGGCCCTATGGATGCCCGCTGGTTCACGGAGTACGGCAGCGACCTTGAGAAGAAGCTGGATGAGTATTACGGCAGCGGCTTCACCACCAACATCATGGGCGAAACCCTCGGCCATTATGAAAACCATGTCTCTTTGAACAAACAGGTTGTGGATGCATGGGGCATGCCGACGCTCACGATCAGCACCAAATATGGCGACAATGAGATCAACATGGCGAAGGACATGGTCGACACCACCGCTGCCATGGCCGAAGCCGCCGGTTTTGAGATACTGGCCCGCAACTATGAGTTCAACCCGCCCGGCTACTCGATTCACGAGCAGGGCACCGCGCGTATGGGAGACAATCCCAAGACCAGCGTGGTGAACAAGTGGAACCAGAGCCACGACGTCAAGAACCTGTTCATCACAGATGCGAGTGTCTTCGTCTCTGCCGGATGGCAGAACCCGACTATCACCATGTGCGCCCTCGCGATGCGCGCTTCCGAATACCTGGCAGAAGAGATGCGAAAGGGGAACATCTAACATGCGCCGTTTCCTGCTGATTGCAGTTCTTCTGTGTACGGCTTCTGTTGTTCGTGCCCAGGACGTTCCCTCAGGCGCCAGGCCTTCCACGACCCCAGCGTCGGGAACCGTGGCCTCGTCCGGCGCACCCACCATCACCAATCCTGCGCCGGCGCCGACACAGCCTGTCGCCTTCAGCCATAAGAAGCACGCCGGTGACGGCAAGATGGCCTGCGACACCTGCCATGCCCCAGCACGCAATGGAGTGACTGTGGCCATGCCGCAGGCCTCCAAGTGCATGTTGTGCCATGCGTCCATCGCCACGGACAAACCCGATATCAAACGCATTGCTGAAGCGGCGCAAAACAACCAGCTACTGCAATGGGTTCGCGTGTATCGTGTTCCGTCGTTCGTCAACTTCAGCCACGACATGCACACCACCGCCGGAGCACAGTGTGCGGAATGCCATGGTCCGGTAGCCGAACGCGAAGCCATCACGCGCGAGAAGGATCTCTCGATGGGCGGCTGCATCTCATGCCACACCCAGAAGAGCGCCCCGACTGGTTGCGATACCTGTCATCAACTCAACTCTGTACAGCTACATGCTCCGCT
>JAEKKE010000305.1 GCA_019510535.1 Acidobacteriota bacterium | reverse complement strand
GGCAGCCCGCCCTCACGCGCCAGCGAACCCACGACCGCGTTCTGCGCCGCATCCGCAAGCAGGTGTAGCGAACGGTAGATATTGGACTTTCCGCTGCCATTGGCTCCGGTGACGACGCTGAGCTGCCCCAGGGGAAGAACGAGATCGCGAATCGAGCGGTATCCCTGGATGGCGACGGTGCGGATCATAGATGCAGCATAGCTGGTTGCAGCATAGTTGTTGCACCTCGGAAAATGGCTGATTTCTTGTGGAGAGACGAGGGTGACTCCGTGCTATGCTCCCGTCGTGCCAACAACCGTTGCAGCGCCTGCTACCGAGAGATCGCGGCACTCCGCCGTCGTGCGTGTGACGCATTGGATCACGGTGTTGTGTTTTGCCGCGTTGCTGGTGACCGGTGTTGAGATTCTTCTCTCGCATCCGCGGTTTTACTGGGGAGAGACCGGCAATGTGAACATGCATCCGTTATTCACGCTGCATGTGCCGTCGTCTCGGTCGATGGTGCCTACGGGATACGCCGTGCTGCCGGATCAGAACGGATGGAGCCGCTATCTGCACTTTGAGGCGGCCTGGCTGCTTGTCCTGATAGGCATTGTCTATGTGCTGGCGAGTCTCTGGAACGGTCACCTTCGCCGTGATCTTCTGCCGGCGCGTGAACAGCGTAACTGGAAGGCATACGCTGCGGTGCTTGGCAGATATCTTCACCGTGCTCCCGTGAAAGAGAGCGGCGCTTATAACGCCGTGCAACGCGCGGCCTATCTCGGTGTGATCTTTGGTTTGTTGCCGTTGCTCATCTGGACAGGTCTGGCGCTGTCGCCTGCGGTTGCCTCGGTTGCTCCGTGGGCAGTGGAGGCCCTTGGTGGACGGCAGTCTGCGCGGACGCTGCACTTCTTCGCGACTATTGCGCTGGTCTTGTTCTTTGTCGTGCACGTCGTGATGGTGACGCTGGCGGGTTTCTGGAGCAGGACACGGGCGATGGTGACTGGTGTCGTGAAGGAGGAACAGCTATGAGCCTGACGCGGCGAAGGATGATTGCTGCAACTGTGGCTGCGGGCGCCGGTGTTTCTGTTGCGGGCGTGGCGGCCAGGCTGGCGCGGAGATATGGTCTGGTGCCTCCTGACAGCGGTGGGATCTATGGTCCGGGAGAGACGCTGACCTATGCGACGCAACGGTTGATGACCACTCACTCGACAGCGCGTGAGTTCTCCCGCAACATGATCTCGAAGGCCCCGTTCGCGAATGAGATACCGCCACTCAAAGAGGAGTTCAAGCGCCATCAGGCCGCGGGATTCAAGGAGTGGAAGCTGACGATCGATGGCATGGTGGCGCACCCGGCATCGCTCTCGCTTGCTGATCTCAAGACACTGCCAATGCGCAGCCAGATTACCGAGCTGGCGTGTGAGGAGGGCTGGTCATATATCGCGGAGTGGATCGGCACGCCGCTCTTCGAAGTCCTGCACGCTGCGGGCATGGTGCCTCAGGCTCGCTACGTTGTTTATCGTTCCATCGACCGCGATTGGTGGGAGAGTATCGACATGGCCGATGCGATGCATCCGCAGACACTGCTTACTTATGGGATGAATGATGACGATCTTCCTGTCAGGTTTGGCGGACCGCTGCGTCTTCGTCTGCCGCGGCAGCTTGGCTACAAGAGTCTGAAGTTTGTCGACTCTATCACGGTAACCGACTCGATGAAGCACTTCGGTAAGGGGCTGGGATCGTCTTCGCCGGAGGGCGGATATGCCTGGTATGCAGGCATTTAGGGTTGCAATGGCTGTGGCATAAGGGCCGCAGACAGCGGTCCGATAGCATTTCGGCATCTCACTCCAGGAAAGCCCGTGGTGAATCTATGCTCATTCGCTCTGAATTCGATATTCAGTTCCAGCTGCCTGCTCCGATAACAATGCTCGCTATGCTGGATCTGCATCCATCGGTCGATGCTCTCGCCCGTGAGGTGACATCGCTTGTCGTGGAGCATGTTGATGGTGGGCAGATGTCGCGCCTGGTGACCGAGAAGTATCAGGATACCTACGGTAATCGCTGCTCACGTGTACATTTACCGGCTGGGGCGGTGCGGTTAAGCGGATCGAATGTGGTGGAGATCGATGGCATGCCCGATCTGGTGAAGGTAGACGCCCAACAGGCCGAGGTGCGGGATCTTCCGGCGGCAGTGCTGCCTTTCCTGCTTGCCAGCCGCTACTGCGAGGTAGACCGGATGTGCGGTCTCGCCGGCGACCTCTTCGGGAGCGTTCCTAAGGGATGGCTGCTGGCGGTGACCATTCGTGACTGGGTTCACGATCATGTGAGGTTTGACTACAACTCGGCGCGGCCCACCAAGACCGCGCTCGATCTGTTCACGGAGCGTGTCGGCGTTTGCCGCGACTTTCAGCATCTGGCCATTACATTGACGCGGGCCATGAATATTCCGGCACGGTATGTCGCCGGCTACCTCGGTGACATTCGTTCGCCCTATGCCGGAGTGGGGGATTTCTCCGCGTGGTACGAGGTCTTTCTCGACGGGCGCTGGTGGACGATGGACGCTCGTCATAACCATCCACGGATCGGCCGTGTGTTGATGGCGGCCGGGCGCGATGCGACCGATGTCGCAATTACGACAACCTTCGGCGTTGCAAATCTAACCCACTTCTATGTGGAGTCGAATGAGATAGATGGCGACGGGAACCTGATTTTGCCCCATGGGCATCCGGAGATTCCGATAGCAGCTTAAAGCCAACGAAGCGGTCGCGCTGCGTTGCTTACTTTTGGCTGGGTGCCCGTTGGTCGATGATGGGGAAGCCGTCCGGAAGATCGAAGAGTTTAGGGTCGGGCGGTGCCGTGTTGATTTCGGCAACCGTGAAGGTCTGGTGGCCAGACCGTGGATCATTGCGAATGGAGAGCAGGTTGATGCCGAGCTGCTCGGAGTACCAGTACTCCCGGGTGATGATCCAGGGTTGCGAGTTGCCCAGAACTCCCGGTTTCAGGGTGGTGGTCACGCGAACCCCGTGGGTATCGATGCCTAGGATGAACCGCCGGCCAAGGTCATCGCGCGTCGTAGAGCCGGCCGGGAAGCTCTGTACACCCGGGTCAAAGGTGGGGTCGACGTCGACCGGATCGTTGTAGGGCAGCATGTAGCAGACTTTCTTATAGGGATGGCAGTTGTAGAAGACATGCGCGGCCGGGTCGCCGTGCTGCCACCAGGAGAGATAGGAGTTTCCGCGGCTGCCAACGGGGCCCAGGAGGCGCCGCTCCTCGAAGATTCGTCCCTGGGCGTCGCGGGCGATGAAGCGGTGGTTGGTCACGGTGGTGGTATTGCCGTCGGCATAGGTCCGCACCCATTCGGTATTGAGCGTCAGGGCGAAGGGAGCCCCCGGCTTTGGGGGGATGTAGATGCTCTCCAATACTTCGGAGGTGCCGCCGTCAGGCGGCCTGACTGGTGCCCTAGGCGGGGCGTCCTGTGGGGCGGTGGCGGGCTGTTGGGCAAAGAGGGTGGCAGCAAGAAGAGTGAGGCAAATCGTTCGCAGCATTGAGCCTCCAACGGCAGCAGTATCCTTCGGTTCGGGCAGGAAGGAAAGGAAAAAGAGGGTGAAACCTCGGCGAGGGGCGACGCATCAGATAAGTTGACAGTAACTCACTCAATGTTCAGAATAGAGACTGTCAAGGGATTGAGTTCGCGTCCTTCGGGACGGATTTCAGAGGGTTTAGGAGCAGGCTTATGGGCAAGATTATTGGGATTGATCTCGGTACCACCAACTCGTGCGTCGCTGTGATGGAAGGTGGCGAGCCGAAGGTGATTCCGAATGAAGAGGGCGGCCGTACGACGCCGTCTATCGTCGCCTTTACCAAGAGCGGCGAGCGTCTGGTGGGCCAAGTGGCCAAGCGGCAGGCGATCACGAATCCGCAGAACACGATTTATTCCATCAAGCGCTTTATGGGCCGCCGTCCGAACGAGATTTCGGAAGAGCAGAAGATGGTGCCCTACAAGGTCGTCGCCAAGGGCGACAACGTAGTGGTTGAGGCGCAGGGTAAGGAGTACACCGCGCCCGAGGTCAGTGCGATGATTCTGCAGAAGCTGAAGAAGGCTGCGGAAGACTACCTGGGCCAGTCGGTCACCGAGGCCGTCATCACGGTTCCGGCGTACTTCAACGACGCCCAGCGCCAGGCGACCAAAGACGCCGGCCGGATTGCCGGTCTGGACGTGAAGCGTATCGTCAACGAGCCGACTGCGGCTGCGCTGGCCTATGGCCTGGACAAGAAGAAGGACGAGACCATCGCCGTGTATGACTTCGGCGGCGGTACCTTCGATATCTCGATCCTGGAAGTGGGCGAAGGCGTTATCGAGGTGAAGTCGACCAATGGTGACACGCACCTGGGCGGTGACAACCTTGACCAGCGCGTCGTGGACTGGCTGATCGCCGAGTTCAAGCAGGACGAGGGTATGGACTTGGGCGCGAAGGGCAATGAGATGGCCCTGCAGCGCCTGAAGGATGCGGCCGAGAAGGCAAAGATCGAGCTCTCCACCACTATGGAGACGGAGATCAATCTGCCCTTTATCACGGCGGATGCGACTGGACCGAAGCACCTGGTAAAGAAGCTGACCCGTGCCAAGTTCGAGTCGCTGGTTGAGGATCTGCTGCAGCGTTCAGTTGGACCCTGCAAGCAGGCGATGGCCGATGCAGGCATCGATGCCAGCAAGATCGACGAGGTGGTTCTCGTCGGCGGACAGACGCGTATGCCGCGCATGCAGCAACTGGTGAAGGATCTCTTCGGCAAGGAGCCGCATAAGGGTGTGAACCCGGATGAGGTGGTTGCCATCGGTGCTGCGATCCAGGGCGGTGTGTTGACCGGCGATGTGAAGGATCTGCTGCTGCTCGACGTGACTCCGCTGACGCTGGCGATTGAGACGCAGGGTGGCGTAGCTACTCCGATGATTCCGCGCAACACCACCATTCCGACGAAGAAGAGCGAGACCTTCTCGACGGCGGCGGATAACCAGACCGAGGTGGAGGTGCACATCACGCAGGGCGAGCGTCCTCTGGCGAGCCAGAACCGCACGCTGGGCAAGTTCAAGCTGGGCGGCATCATGCCGGCTCCGCGCGGCGTGCCGCAGATCGAGGTCACCTTCGACATCGACGCCAACGGCATTCTGCACGTGACGGCGAAGGACAATGCCACTGGTAAGGACGCGAAGATCACCATCACCAGCTCGTCGGGCCTGAGCAAGGACGAGGTGGAGCGCATGGCCAAGGAAGCCGAGGCGAATGCCGCGGAAGACAAGGGCAAGCGTGAGGAGATCGAGGCCCGCAACCAGCTCGACTCGCTGGTCTACAACATCGAGAAGATGTTGAAGGAGAGCGGCGAGAAGGTACAGGCCGCGGACAAGAGCGAGGTCGAATCCGCTCTGTCTGATGCAAAGCAGACGCTGGTAGGAACACCTTCAGTCAGCGACCTGAAGGCGGCGCACGAGAAGCTGACGGCGGCGAGCCACAAGCTGGCGGAGGCCATGTACAAGGCCAATGCATCGGGCGCTCCTACTGACGGTGCAGCAGCGGCTACCGGAACGACCGAGCAGCCGAAGAAGGACGAGGGCGTAATCGACGCCGAGTATGTAGACGTCGATCAGAAGTAAGAACTGCTTCTCGCTGAGAAGCATACGCGGGCGCTCTTGAGATTTGATTCAGAGCGCCCGCGGTGTATCTGACGGCAGAAACGAAGTGCAGGATTTGGGGTTTATAGAAACAGCAGGTGGGAGGAGAGGTAACGATATGAACACGATGATCTGGAAGTGCGAACAGTTTGTAGGCGGCAAGATGCGCCAGCAGAACATGTTTGAGACGGAAGACCAGGCGCGGGAGTTTGTACGTAAGTTCTCCGAGGTAGCCCCGGATGTGATCTTCCGGATCGAGCCGATGCCGTTAGAGCATGTGTGGAACTAGAGTGGTGAATCTAAAGTTCGCGGCATTAATCATGAAGAGCTTCGCCATCCGAAGCGTTGAAAAAGGAGGTCCTTCATGACATTCAGGATGACAACATTTTTGAAAGACCTTTAGACTCAGAACGCTAGAGCATTTCCCTGTAGGTGTAATGTAAGGATTCCGCATCCATGAGCGTTTTCCGCAATGAAAACGCCTTTGCACGCCTCTTCCGGGATATCCAGCAGCAGGGAAAATGCTCTAACTACGGGCGCTCATACCAGACGCCTGGAGGGAGTGTGGATGCAAAGGTGAGAAGGTTCTTCTGAATCGATGCGTTATTGGCAGGGTTGATGCTGTAGACAGCCACGCATGGACCCCCGAGGATCACGAATCCACGCCTGTGTTCACAGATGCGGCCGAGATTGGTCCAGGTCGATGGGACGGGCCACCAGTTCTCGTAGATCACAGCCAGTTCGATGTTGTGCTTCTTGGCGATCGACTGCATCCATTCGGGATCCATCTTCTTTTGTTGCTGCGCTTCCACTGACCCTAGCCCAGCGAGGTCGAAGACATATGTTCCGGGGCGGCGTTGAAAGCTCATAGCGCCCAGGTCATTGACTTCAAGATTGCCGGTATAGAAGCGATTCAGGAAGAGATGCATCTGATATTGCTGGCGGTAGACGGTCATGGAGCAGAACGGCGTCTCTCCAATTGCTTTGATGGAGATTCCTCCGCAGAGGAGCAGAAGTATCAGCAAACCTGCGAATGACGGCCGGAACGAGGCAGAGGAGAACGGGGAAGACGCATTACGGTCGGCACGATGTGTGAGTTTGGTCAGGGCCCATCCTGTAATGACTAACACCTGAAAGACGGTCGCATAGACTTCGTAGCGGTGCAGCCAGCCGAAGCG